>CAMBWG010000135.1 GCA_945871415.1 uncultured Desulfovibrio sp. | reverse complement strand
GCGCGCGTCGCCGTCCCGCAGGGCGGCGGCCAGGGCTTCATTGTCGCGCACGTTGCGGCCCATGCTCAGCCAGAAGCGGCGTCCGTGGCGTTCCAGCCAGAACTGCCGCCCCAGATTGGCAAGGTGAAAATCCGCGGCCACGGGATGCGGCATATCCCGCAGCACCGGCCAGTAGCGGCGGGCGTTTTCCTTTTCGGTAAGGCGGCAGCCGCCGCCGGGCGTGGGGATGCGCGTCAGCCGGAATTTTTCGGCCAGCGCCAGCTGATCCTTGCGGCCGCGTCCGCTGATGCCCAGCAGACGCGAGCGATCCACAAAACCTTCTTCCTCGGCGGGAATGGGGGGCAGATGCAGGGCGCTGAGCGGGCGCAGCAGCACGTCCTCCACACCGGCGTCGCGGCGAATGACGTTGAGCGCGTCCCGTCGCTGCGACATGGGACGCTGCCCCAGCACTTCGCCGGTGGCAATGACGCGTGCGCCCAGCCGTTCCATATGCCGGCGGGCGTGACGCAGCAGCAGAATCTTGCAGTCCATGCAGGGGTTGAGCACCTTGCCGAACTGATGCTCAGGACGACGACGCAGCAGATCGCAGAAGTCCTCCCCCACGTCGATGGCCTCGATCTCCAGCCGGTAGGTGCGCTGCCAGTAACCTACGGCGGCGGGGTCCCCGAAGAAGGGCGAGTAAAAATGCAGGCAGCGCACGCGCAGCCCCTGTTCCTCCAGCAGCTTTGCCGCCAGTATGCTGTCCAGCCCGCCGGAGAAGAGCACGACGGCGTCGGCTTCCGGGCGGGCGGTAGTCTTCTCGTTCTGTTTCATAGCTCGCACTTCTACGAAAAGGGCGGGCGCTTGGCAAGATGCCCCTTTTTTGATATGAATTCCTGTTAAGAAAAGTTATCATTGCGGGTTGCCGCAGAGAGCCGCGCGGGACGCCCTTTTCGGGGCATTCCCGGGTTGTTGCCTTGACGTGGCGCCTCTGGTATGTTGCGACCCCCAACAGAGCTAGAGCGTTTTGCCTTTGAAAAAGACGGGACGCGAGGCGGCGGCACAGCGCCGCCCGGCCAAAAGTGAGCGGAAAAAACCACGTTTTTTCCGCGAAACGACAGGCCGTATGATTTGAAATGCAAAGCATTTCAAACTAAAAATGCTTTAGAGAACGCGCGCTTACAGCGCCTGTCAGTGGAGAATTGTCATGGCCAAGAAGCCGGCCCTTTCCCCCGAAGATGCCCGCGCCGAAGCGCTCAATACGGCCCTGTCCACCATTGAGCGTAAATACGGCAAGGGCGCCGTCATGAAACTTTCGGACGATGCGCACGTCAACATTTCCGTCATTCCCACCGGCTCCATCGGTCTGGATCTGGCCCTGGGCGTGGGCGGCATCCCCCGCGGACGCATTACGGAAATTTTCGGCCCCGAATCTTCGGGTAAAACGACGCTTACCCTGCATATCATTGCCGAATGCCAGAAAATGGGCGGTACCTGCGCCTTTGTGGACGCGGAGCACGCGCTGGATGTGGCCTATGCCGCCCGGCTCGGCGTGAATACCGACGAGCTGCTCATTTCCCAGCCGGACTACGGCGAACAGGCGCTCGACATTGCCGACATGCTGGTGCGCTCCGGGGCCGTGGACCTTGTGGTTGTTGACTCCGTGGCCGCGCTCATTCCTCAGGCGGAGCTGGAGGGCGATCTGGGCGAATCGCAGGTGGGCGGCCATGCCCGCCTGATGTCCCACGCCATGCGCCGCCTGACCGGCACCATCCACAAGTCCCGCACATCGGTCATCTTCATCAACCAGATTCGTATGAAGATCGGCGTTACGGGCTATGGCAGCCCGGAAACCACCACGGGCGGCAATGCGCTCAAGTTCTACTCCTCCGTGCGTATGGATATCCGGCGTATCCAGACCCTCAAGGACAAGGAAGAGTCCTTCGGTTCGCGTACCCGGGTGCGCGTGGTCAAAAACAAGGTTGCGCCGCCGTTCCGCAGCGCCACGTTTGATATCCTCTACGGGCAGGGCATTTCCCGCGCCGGCGAGCTCATCGATCTTGGTCTTGATGCGAAGATCATCGAGCAGAGCGGCTCGTGGTTCGCATTCGGCTCCGAAAAGCTGGGGCAGGGCCGTGAAAAGGTTCGCGCGCTGCTGGAAGAGGACGCCGATCTGCGTCGCCGCATCGAGGCGAAAGTCGTTGAATTTCTGGGCATGCATCCCAACGAGTTTGTGCCCACGGCCGAGGATATCGAAGAGGACAAGGGCGATCTTGAACCTCTGGACGAGTAGGCCCGGCCTTCCTTGTGACGACGCTGCCGCGCGAAAGATCGGCGGCGTCGCGGCCGTTGTCTTTTTGCGAACGGGCGGCGGAAACGCCGTCCGTTCTTGCCGTCAATAACCCGATTCCGCATGCAGGCCGCTTGTCGGCCATGCGCCAAACAGGCGCGGAGGCCCCGCCGCCCCGCCGCCCCGCAGGAGCCTCTCATGCTCACCGCCAAGGAAATCCGTCAGAAATATCTCCAGTTCTTTGCCCGTCACGGGCACGATATCCTGCCCTCCGGTCCGCTGATTCCCCCCAACGATCCCACGCTGCTGTTCACCAATGCGGGCATGGTGCAGTTTAAGAAGTTCTTTCTTGGCGAAGAACAGCGCGCCGTGCCGCGCGTGACGACCTCCCAGAAGTGCCTGCGCGTCTCCGGCAAGCATAACGACCTCGAAAACGTGGGCCGCACGGCCCGCCACCATACCTTTTTCGAGATGCTGGGCAACTTTTCCTTCGGTGACTACTTCAAGCGCGAAGCCATCACCTGGGCCTGGGCGTTCGTGACCGAGGAGCTGGGCCTGCCCAAGGACAAGCTCTGGGTGACGGTGTTCCGCGAGGACGACGAGGCCGCGCAGATCTGGCAGGAAGTGGCGGGCCTCGATCCCTCCCGCATCGTGCGCATGGGCGAAAAGGACAACTTCTGGACCATGGGCGATACCGGCCCCTGCGGTCCCTGCTCGGAAATTTACATCGATCAGGGCGAAGACATGGCCTGCGGTCCTGACTGCGGCATCGGCAAATGCGACTGCGACCGCTTCCTCGAAATCTGGAACCTTGTGTTCACCCAGTTCGATCAGCATGCCGACGGCACGCGGGATCGTCTGGCCCGTCCCAATATCGATACCGGCATGGGGCTGGAACGCATCGCGGCCGTCTGTCAGGGCAAGCGCTCCAATTTTGACTGCGATCTCTTTCAGGACATCATCCAGTACGCGGCCGAGCTGGCGGGCGTGAAATATTCGTTCAGCGCGCCCGATACCAACGACGTGGACACGGCGCTGCGCGTCATTGCCGACCATGCCCGCGCGGCGGCTTTCCTCATTGCCGACGGCACGCTGCCTTCCAACGAAAGCCGCGGCTACGTGCTGCGCCGTCTGATCCGCCGCGCCCTGCGCTTTGCCACGCTCATGGGCGTGCACGAGCCCTTCCTTTACAAAGTGGCCCGCAAGGTGACGGAAGTCATGGGCGAGGCCTATCCCGAGCTGGTGGAACACGCCGACTTCATTGCCCGCGCCGTGCGCGAGGAAGAGCAGCGCTTCTCCCAGACCCTCGACAAGGGGCTGGAGATGCTGGAAGAGGAGCTTGCCGCTCTGGAGAAGAAGGGCGAACGTCGCATTGACGGCGCGTTCTGCTTCAAGCTGTCCGACACCTACGGCTTCCCGCTGGACATCGTCAGCGACGTCGCCGAAAAGCGCGGTTTCAGCGTGGATGCCGAGGGCTTTGAAGCCCACATGGCCGCCCAGCGCACCCGCGCTCGCGAAAGCCAGAAGAAAACCGGCCTGCTGGGCAGGGAAGAAGGCGGCAGCGGTATCTTTGCCGCTCTGGCGGAAGACGGTCTGCAAAGCCGTTTCGTGGGCTACGGACAGACCGAAGCTCACGGCCGGATTGTGGCCCTGCTGGATGAAAGCGGCGCGCAGGTGGAAGAGCTGACGGGCAAGGGGTACGTGGTCGCCAGCCAGACCCCCTTCTACGGCGAGTCCGGCGGGCAGGCCGGAGATACGGGCGTTATCGCCGGTCCTGACGGCGTTGCCGACGTGACCGATACCATCAAGCCCGTGCCGAGCCTCATTGTGCATTGCGTCAGCCTGACCTCGGGCGCGCTGCGCCTTGATCAGGAAGCGCTCTTTACCGTCCATGCCGATGAGCGCCTTGCCACGGCCCGCAATCACAGCTGCACCCATCTGCTGCACGCCGCTCTGCGCAATGTGCTCGGCACGCACGTCAAGCAGGCCGGTTCGCTGGTGACGCCGCAGCGTCTGCGCTTTGACTTCTCGCACATTGCGGCCCTGACGCCCGAAGAACTGGCCGCCGTCGAGCGGCAGGTCAACGCGGCCATCATGGCGGATCTGCCCGTGCAGTGCCGGGAAATGCCCATTGACGAAGCCCGCGGGCTGGGCGCAATGGCCCTGTTCGGGGAAAAGTACGGCGACGTTGTGCGCGTGGTGAACATGGGCGAAGGCGCGGAACAGTTCTCGCTGGAACTGTGCGGCGGCACTCATCTTGCCCGTACCGGGCAGGCCGGCTGCCTGCGCATTGTGTCCGAAAGCGGCGTGGCCGCAGGGGTGCGCCGCATCGAGGCCGTTACCGGCTGGAATGCTCTGGCCCTGGCCGACGAGGAGCGGACGACGCTGCATGAGCTGGCCGGTCTGCTCAAGACCAAGCCCGATCAGCTCGCCGAACGCGTCAAGGCGCTTCAGGCCGATGTGAAGAAGCTGCGCAAGGCTTCCGAGAAGGCGTCCGCATCGCCGACGTCGGGCGCGGATATTGTGGCCGCGGCAACGGAGATAAACGGCATCAGGGTCGCTACGGCCGCCCTGCCGGGCGTTTCCGGCAAGGCCCTGCCCGATCTCATGGACGACGTGCGCTCCCGTATGCCTTCCGGTGTGGCCTGCCTTGCCGGTATCGAAGGCGACAAGGTGAGTCTTGTTCTCTATGTTTCCAAGGATTTGCACGACCGCTTCACGGCTCCGGCCCTGATTAAGGACGTGGCCGCGCCCTGCGGCGGTTCCGGCGGCGGTCGCCCGGATCTGGCCCGCGCGGGCGGCAGCAGGCCCGACGCCGTGGAAGAAGCCTTTGCCGTTCTGCGGGCCCGTATCGGCGGCTAAATCCTTCGCGGCCCAGTGACAGGGCGGCGCGAGCGCCGGGCGTCCCCGTCAGGGGAAAGCCGCTTCGGGCGTTCCTGTTGTGTTGCCATGCCGCGGAAAGGGGAGACTCTTTCCGCGGTTCCCTCAGCCTGCCTCCGGAGCGCATGCGAAACCGAATGCGCCCGGGGCACAGTGTAAGGATAAACGATGATTGGCATTTCCAAGCTCTATTGCGGGCAGGTCGAGCCCTCCGACGCGCTGCGTTACGGTCGGCATTCCGGCCAGCTTCCGTCTCACCTTCTCCAGTTCTCCAAGGACAAGAAACCGGTCGTGGTCTGGAACATGACCCGCCGTTGCAATCTCAAGTGCGTGCACTGCTATGCGCAGGCCGTGGAAGAGGATGGACGCGATCAGATTTCCACCGAAAAAGCCAAGGAGATGATCGATGATCTGGCGGCTTACGGCGCGCCGGTGATGCTCTTCTCCGGCGGCGAGCCGCTGGTGCGCAAGGATCTTGTGGAACTGGCCAGCCATGCCACCAGCAAGGGCATGCGCGCCGTCATTTCCACCAACGGCACCCTGATCAGCAAGGAAAAGGCCCGCGAGCTCAAGCAGGTCGGTCTGTCCTATGTGGGTATTTCCCTCGACGGGCTGGAGCCGGTGCACGATCATTTTCGCGGTGTTCCCGGCGCGTTCAGGAAGGCGCTGGAAGGTATCGCCAACTGTCAGGCCGAAGGCTTGAAGGTCGGTCTGCGCTTTACCATCAACAAGCGCAATGTGGCCGAAATTCCCGGTATCTTCCAGCTGCTGCGCGATCTGGAAGTGCCCCGTGCCTGCTTCTATCACCTTGTGTATTCCGGTCGCGGTTCCGAGCTGATCAAAGAAGACCTCGATCATGCCGAAACCCGGGCGGTGCTCGATCTGATCATGGACGAGACGCGCGCCTGCTTTGATGCGGGCAAGCCCAAGGAAATTCTGACCGTGGACAACCATGCGGACGGGCCTTACGTCTGGATGCGTCTGAAGAAGGAAGATCCCAGGCGCGCCGAGGAAGTGTTCGAGCTGCTGCAATTCAACGAAGGCAACAACTCCGGGCGCGGCATCGGCTGCATTTCCTGGGACGGGCAGGTGCACGCCGACCAGTTCTGGCGCAACCATACCTTCGGCAACGTGCTGGAGCGCCCCTTCT
>CAMBWG010000134.1 GCA_945871415.1 uncultured Desulfovibrio sp. | reverse complement strand
CGCCCAACGTGGACAACAGCACCATGAAGTCGGGCAGCTTGGTATCGCGCCCCACCAGCAGCGGCCGCAGCACATTGTCCGCCAGACCGATGACAAAGACGCCATAGGCCATGAGTACCAGCCCGGAAACAATATCGCCCGTCAGCAGCAGATACACGGCCACGGGACCCCAGACCAGTCCCGCGCCCACCAGCGGAATCAGCGACAGCAGGCTCATGACCACCACCCAGAGAACGGGCGCGCGTATGTCCAGCAGGGCAAAGATGATGCCTCCCAGCGCTCCCTGCGCCATGGCCACCAGCACGCTGCCCTTGATGGTGGCCCGCAGGACCTCCGCAAACTTGCGGAACAGCAGTTCCTCGCGATGATCGCCAAAGGGCAGCGCCCGAATCAGCAGGGCCCGGAAACGCTCGCCGTCGCGCACAAGGAAGAAGGCCAGATAGAGCATCATGGCCATGTCCACCACCAGATTAACGGTGATGCTCCCCAGCGCCACCGTATTGGAAGCCAGAATGCCGCTGACCTTCACGGCCTGTTCCGACAGCTTCGCCTTGATGCCGTCCGGCGTATAGCCGAAGCGCCCCAGCCATTCCAGCGCGCCCGGCACGGCCTGCCGCAGGCGCTCCACAATATCCGAAAGCGCATGGGCGTCGCCGTTCAGCCGGGTATAAAGCTGGCTTATTTCATGCGCGCAGGTATAGAAAAGATAGACGCAGGGCACGACAATGACCACAAGGCTTGTCAGGACGCACAGCAGGGAGGCTGACGTCGGCCCCAGTCCCCGGCGCAGAAGAAAGACAAAAAGCGGCCGGCTCAGCAGGCCGATGACCACGGCCCAGAAGATAATGTTGAAGAAGGGGCCCAGCATCCAGAAAAACAGAATGCTTGTGGCGGCAAGCAGCAGCAGAAAGGCGCGATCCTCAAAACGTGTGCTGACAGAGGCTGACATGAAGCGGACTCGACAGGAAAAAGGGTGAAAAAATCTCTTGAGCTATACCGCAGAAGGCCCATGCCCGCAACAGGAGCACGACGCGTTGACGGATGTGTGCCCGCTGGGCTACTCCATTACGGCAAGCCCTCTGCCGGAGAAATCATGATACCTGACTTTGCTCGTACGCGTCTGCTTGTTGTGGGCGACGCCATGCTGGATCTGTATGTGGAAACCGAGGTACGCCGCATCTCCCCCGAAGCTCCGGTGCCCGTTGCCGACGTGCGCTCCCGCAGGAGCGTTCCCGGCGGCGCGGCCAATGTGGCGCGCAATCTGGTTTCGCTGGGCTGCCGCGCCGCGCTGCTGGCCCTGTGCGGCACGGATGCCGCGGCGGCAACGCTGCGACAGCGTCTGGACGAGGGCGGCATCGATGCAACGCTGATCGCCTCTTCCGAACGCCCCACCACCGGCAAGACACGCATCGTCACCCACGGGCAGCAGCTGCTGCGTATGGACGAAGAAGCCCGCCGCCCTCTCTCGCCACAGGAATATGCCGCGCTGAAAGCGGCCCTGCCCGCGGCGCTGGAGGGATGTCATGCCGTTATCCTTTCCGATTACGGCAAGGGCGTTCTCCTGCGCCGTCAGGACGGTTCCTGCCTTGCCGGAGATGTCATTGCCGCCTGCGCGGCCCGCGGCATTCCCGTTCTGGCAGACCCCAAGCTCGACGACTGGAACCGCTATGCCGGAGCGGAATGCATTACGCCCAACAGCGCCGAATTTGCCGCCGTTGCGGGCTGCGCCGGAGAAGCACGGGAAGAGATGGAGCGCGAGGCCCGCGCTCTGTGCCGCCGCATTGCCGTACCCCGGCTGCTGCTGACCAGAGGAGCCCGGGGCATGGCCCTGTTTGAAGAGGAGCGGGAGCCGCTCTTCATCAAGGCCGAAGCCCGACAGGTTGTGGACGTTTCCGGGGCCGGAGACACCGTGATCGCCGTGCTGGCGGCCTGTCGTGCCGCCGGTCTTTCCTATAAGGAAGCGGCCCGCTGCGCCAATGCCGCCGCGGGCATGGTCGTCTGCAAGGCCGGCACCAGTCCCGTGAGCCGCGCCGAGTTTCTCTACGCTGTCCGACGCGACGGCGGCAGCACGCCGAAAATCATGGACCTGCCGCAACTGCGTGAACTTGTCGCCTTCTGGAAACAGCAGGGACAGCGCATTGTCTTTACCAACGGCTGTTTCGATATCCTGCACAAGGGGCATATCATGCTCCTGCATGAGGCGGCGACGCAGGGCGACAAGCTTGTGGTCGCCATCAATTCCGATGCGTCCGTGCGCCGCCTCAAGGGCGAAAGTCGTCCGGTGCAGGATGAGCAGAGCCGCGCCCTGCTCATCGCCGCTCTTCAGGACGTGGACGCCGTCATCATCTTTGAGGAGGACACTCCCCTGCGCCTTGTGGAAAGTCTGCTTCCCGACGTGCTGGTCAAGGGCAGCGACTATTCCGTGGAAAACGTCATAGGGGCCGACGTGGTTCAGGCCCACGGCGGACGCGTGCACCTGGCCCGCCTGCAGGACGGCTACAGCACAACCGGCATCTGCCGCAGAATTTCAGACAGCGGAGAACCGCCCCGGTAGTGATCTGCACACCTGAGCAGAAGCAAAAGGCCGGTGTCCGTCGGAAAGATATTGCCGCCATAGCCAAAATGCACGGACGCACCTGCCGCGGCCCCGCACGAATCGAGCGAAAAACCGCGCATTTTCCGCAAAAAGACAGACCCTGTGGGTTGAAATGCAACGCGTTTCAAACTGAAAATGCTCCAGTACGCTCTGTGGAAGAAGCAGGCGCAGCGCGATGCTCCCTACGGCGCGCATCGTGTCTGGATTTGCCGCATACGCAAGCGCCAGTCTTCGCCTCTCTTGCTGCATCGAAGTATTTCCTTGCCTTTTTCAAAAAACAGGCATAAAAGGAAAAATTCATTGCAAGTTTTATCCGTCGCTCCATAAGGACGACACGCCGGGAAAGCTCTTTTCGCCGACCGGCACGCTTTCCGATTCCCTTTGTGACCATGCAACAGCTCCTTTTCTCCTCCCTTCCTCTCGCCGCGCACTGCCGCCATCGCTGCGCCCAGTGTCATATGTGGCGTTCCGTGCGTTGCTCGGCAACGCGCCGCTCTTCCCGCCGGGGTCCTTAGTTCCCCACCCTTCTTTTCTTTTTTACGGTTCGCACGCGATACCCGTCGCTGTCAGTTTGTCACGCTTCGTGCCGTCAGGCAGGAAGCGCGGATGTGCTGTTGCTTCGTCCGGTAGAGCGCGCTGATTCCCTTTTTCTGTTTCCGCTT
This sequence comes from uncultured Desulfovibrio sp., assembly GCA_945871415.1. Lineage (GTDB taxonomy): Bacteria > Desulfobacterota > Desulfovibrionia > Desulfovibrionales > Desulfovibrionaceae > Desulfovibrio. The sequence goes on along the minus strand of CAMBWG010000134.1, from coordinate 3,065 downwards.
CCGGGCGGCAACGCATTCTTTTTTTCTTTTTCAGGAGATATCATGTCCGCAGCTCTGTGGTTCCGTCGTTGTCTGGGTTTCTGCATCGGTATGTGCTTTTCCTCGCTGGGCCTTGCGCTTATCACCAATACCAATCTGGGAACCACGCCCATCACCAGTCTGCCCGTTGCCCTGAATGCTCTGGTCCCGCTCAGCATCGGCGGCTATACGGTCATCGTCAGCGTCCTTTTTATCGGCGTGGAAAAACTGATTCTCGGCAAGCATTTCAGCCTCGCCAATATTCTCCAGATGCCCCCCGTTTTTCTTTTCGGCCTGTTCATTGACTGCTGGATGGACGTCACCGCACAGGTGGGGCTGCTCCCTTACTGGGAACGCCTTTGCGTCCTGCTGTCCGGCATCGCCGTTCTGGCCGCCGGTATCAACCTTCAGGTTGTGAGCAATGCCGTTGTGCTGCCCGGCGAAGGCATTGTGCTGGCTCTGGCCTTCCGGACGCGGCACAGCTTCGGCAGCATCAAGACGCTGGTGGATTCCAGTCTGGTGGCCTCAGCAGCTCTGGTGAGCTGGTTCGGTCTGGGAACAATCGTCGGCCTTCGTGAAGGCACGCTGGTTTCCGCGCTGCTGACCGGCATCTTTGCCCGCATGCTCGGTTCCAGCGTGAGCAGGCTTGCGCCGCTCTTTGCCGCTCCCGCCACGACGGGCAAGGCCAACGCCCCCCTCAAAGAGGCCGAAGTCAGGAGGTAAATCTGGCAGACTCGCGGACGCAATCCGACGAGTCCCGGAGCATTTTCAGCTGGAAACGCTCTAAAAACGGCAGCACCCTGCCGTCACCTCAATATGTAAAGGCCCGCCGGACATCCGGCGGGCCTTTGTCACATCTGAAACAGCTTCACCCGTCTCAACGGCTGCGGTCTGTCACCGCCCGTCTCTTTTCCAGCAATCCGCGTGCGGGGAAAAGGCGAAAAAAGGAAACCCTTGCGGCATGTCTGCTGCAAGGGCTGAAAAACTGGCGCGCCCGGAAGGAATCGAACCCTCGACCAAGAGCTTAGAAGGCTCCTGCTCTATCCGACTGAGCTACGGACGCAACGCTGTTCTTATAAGAGGTTGCAGGCGTGAGGTCAAGTCCGGCTAGAGGCCTTTTCGCCTGACTGCCGCTGCATGCATGCGTCAAAAAACTCATCCTCATTCCCGTCGAAAAATTCCCCGGACTTTAGGGGAGGGAGTCAGAAGACGGTTGCGAACATTTCTAGAAAAATTTTCCCTCTTTAATAAATATATAATTATTTAAATTAGTTATAAGAAAATAAAATATTTCTCCTTCATAGATTTTTTCTAGATGAAAAAAGAAAAAAATTCACATATCTATTTGAAATAAAAAATAAAAAATAAAAATTCAAAAAATTTTCCGTTATTCCCGTTTTTCTTTTTGACAAGCCCCGTAAAGGGGTATAAAAATTTTGACAACCAAGGGGAAGCTGGAGGCTACCTTTGGTGAGTCGGACAGTCTCGTCCGGCATCCGGCACGAAGCCGGAAAGGAAGGCCCTTCGGGCACGGGCGAAAGCCCCAAGAAATGTCAGCAAAAGAAATTTAAGGAAGGTATGTCATGAAAAAGCTTACCACGCTTGCGCTTGCCGCTGCTATGGTGATGGGTGCTGCCACATGTGCCAGCGCTATTGATTTCAAGGCCAAGGGTCAGTGGCAGTTCGGCTTCAACGTCGGCGACAGCACCATGACCAGCAAGTTCAATGATCCTACGAACGGCAACCATCATACCGACACCAACGACATCTTCGGCGCTCGTCAGCGTGTGCGTCTGCAGTTGGACGCCGTGGCTTCCGAAGCTCTGTCCGGCACCGTGTTCTTTGAAATCGGTCACCAGAACTGGGGCCGCAGTGGTCAGGGCGCTGCTATGGGCGCCGACGGCACGGTGGTGAAGGTTCGTCAGGCCTACCTCGACTGGGTTGTGCCTCAGACCGACCTGAAGATCCGCATGGGTATCCAGAACCTGAGCCTGCCCAATGCCGCCGGTGACGGCAACGTGCTGGACAACACGGATACCGCCGCTATCGTTGCCTCCTACCAGTTCAACGAAAATGTGGGTGCGACCCTCATGTGGGCTCGTCCCTACAATGACAACTTCGGTGGCGACAACCTCGATCGCAAGGCGAATCTCTTCGACAACCTCGATCTGTTCATGCTGTCCGTGCCGCTGACCTTTGACGGCGTGGAAGTGACCCCCTGGGTCATGTACGGCATGATGGGTAAAAACACCTTCAATCGTGGCTATAACGGTACGGACTACAGCTACGCCGATCCCGGTTACAACGCTCTGGGTTCTATGACCGGCATGGGTCTGAGCAACTCTCCCCTGGGCTATAACGGCGCTGGCAGCCGCAGCACTAATAAGACCTACGGCTCCATGTTCTGGTTCGGTCTGCCCATCAAGGTCACCGCGTTCGATCCCTTCAACATTGAACTCGACATCAACTACGGTTATGTCGAAAAGATGGGCCGCTTCGACGTCCAGCGCTTTGATCGTGACTACATTGAACGTGCCAGCACCAAGCGCGAAGGCTGGTTGGTGAAGGCCCTGGTCGAATACAAGATGGATTGGGGTACTCCCGGCATCTTCGGCTGGTATGCTTCCGGCGATGACAAGAACATCAAGAACGGCTCCGAGCGTATGCCTTACCTCTACGCCGAACAGAAGTTCACCAGCATGCTGGGTGAAGATGTGGCCTACACCGGCGGTCACACCGATATGAAGCTGTCCCTCGACGGCTCCTGGGGTGTCGGTCTCCAGGTGAAGGATCTGTCCTTCGTGGAAGACCTGAAGCACACCCTGCGCGTGGCCTACTACGGCGGTACCAATGATCACAAGGTGCTCCGTTATCGCTATGACATCGACTTTGCGGACAACGGTGCGAACGCCCCCTGGCAGGCGCACAAGAAGGATCTGTACCTGACCGACAAGGACGCCATCCTTGAGTTCAACGTGAACAGCTACTACCAGATCTACGAAAACCTGAAGATGGGTCTGGAACTGGCCTACGCCGTCAACATGATG
>CAMBWG010000133.1 GCA_945871415.1 uncultured Desulfovibrio sp. | reverse complement strand
GAGCCCGCGCCCGCAACGCCGCAGGTGCGCGTCATTTCCCGTCCCGCGCCCGGCAGTGCCCAGCCGCGCCAGCAGCGCGAGGAGCGCGGCGGCAACAGCCGTCCCGGCGGCGGCAATCGTCCTTCCGGCGGCAATCGTTTCGGCGGCGGCCGTCCCGGTATGGACTTTGCTTCCGCGCCGTCCCCGGCCGATGCCGGCGAAGGTCAGAGCAAGAAGAAGCGCAACAAGGGCCGCCGCACGGTGGACTTCCAGCAGGGCGATTTCGGCCGTCACGGCAACGACGATGATGATGCGCCGCGCATGAATCGCAGCAACAAGGGCCGCCGCAAGCCCGGCAAGCCCGCGCCCGCCGCGCCCGCCACTCAGCCCCTGAAGGCCGCCAAGCGCAAAATTCGTGTGACCGAGGCCATCCGCGTGGCGGACATGGCGCATCAGATGGGCCTCAAGGCCAACGAAATCATCAAGGTGCTGTTCGGTCTGGGCGTCATGGCGACCATCAACCAGTCGCTGGACATTGATACCGCCACCCTCGTTGCCGCGGAATTCGGCTACGAAGTGGAAAAGGCCGGTTTCTCCGAAGAAGATTACCTGACCCCGCAGGAGCCGGATCGTCCCGAGGACCTGAAGCCACGTCCGCCGGTCGTGACCATCATGGGCCACGTCGACCACGGCAAGACCTCTCTGCTGGACGCCATCCGCAAGAGTAATGTCACCAGCGGCGAAGCGGGCGGCATTACCCAGCATATCGGCGCGTACCACGTCAAGACCAAGCGCGGGGATATTGTCTTCCTCGATACGCCCGGCCACGAAGCCTTTACGGCCATGCGCGCCCGCGGCGCGCAGGTGACGGACCTCGTCATTCTGGTTGTGGCCGCCGACGACGGCGTCATGGAGCAGACCCGCGAAGCCATCAACCACAGCCGCGCCGCCGGCGTGCCGATTATCGTGGCCGTGAACAAGATGGACAAGCCCGCTGCGGACCCCGATCGCGTGCTGCGCGAACTGTCCGAACTGGGCCTGCAGCCTGAAGACTGGGGCGGCGATACCATCGTGGCCCGCGTGTCCGCCAAGACGCGCCAGGGCCTCGACGATCTGCTGGAAATGGTGGCTCTCCAGTCCGAAATCATGGAACTGAAGGCCAACCCCAACAAGCCCGCGCGTGGCCGCATTGTGGAAGCCAGACTGGACAAGGGCCGCGGCCCCGTGGCCACGGTGCTGATTCAGGAAGGCACGCTGCGGCAGGGCGACAACTTCGTCTGCGGTCAGTTCTCCGGCCGCGCCCGCGCGCTGACAAGCGATCAGGGCAAGAAGATCAAGGAGGCCGGGCCTGCCATCCCCGTGGAAGTGCAGGGCTTTGAAGGCGTGCCCGAAGCGGGCGAAGAGTTCTTCGTCGTTGCCGATGAAAAGCTGGCCCGCCGCATTGCGGATACCCGCGCCACCAAGCAGCGCGAACGCGATCTGGCCAGCGAATCCAAGGTGACGCTGGAAACTTTCCTGTCCCGTCGTGCCGACGATCAGGAGGCTCTGACCCTGAATCTGGTGCTCAAGGCCGACGTGCAGGGCAGTCTCGAAGCCATTACCGAAGCCCTCAACAAGCAGAGCACCGACAAGGTGCGCATCAACGTGGTGCATGGCGGCACCGGCGCCATTTCCGAATCCGATATTCTGCTGGCCAGCGCCTCGCAGGCCATCATCATCGGCTTCAACGTGCGTCCCACCGCCAAGATCAAGGATGTGGCCGACCGCGAAAATGTGGATGTGCGTTTCTACGACATCATCTACAAGCTGGTTGACGACATCAAGAGCGCCATGGCCGGTCTGCTGGCGCCCGTGCAGCGCGAGGTCTATCTTGGTCAGGCCGAAGTCCGCAATATCTTCAGTGTTCCGAAGGTGGGCATCATCGCCGGTTCCTATGTGGCCGACGGTAAGATTGCCCGCAATGCGGGCGTGCGTCTGCTGCGCGACGGCGTGGTTGTCTACACCGGCAAGATTAGTTCCCTCAAGCGCTTCAAGGATGATGCCCGCGAAGTCGTCAAGGGCAACGAATGCGGCGTGGGCCTCGAAAACTTCAACGACATCAAGGTCGGCGACGTGATCGAAGCCTTTGAAACCGTGGAAGAAGCCGCTACTCTGTAGCCTTCTTTCCTCTCTTCCGATAAATGCGACGCCCCGTCCTCATGACGGGGCGTCGTTATTTTTCCAGAGCAGTTTCAGTTTGAAATGCTTCGCATTTCAAACCATACGGCCTGTCGCTTCGCGGAAAAAACGCGGTTTTTCCGCTCACTTTGGGCCGGGCGGCGCTGCGGATGCTGTCCGGCCGGTGCTTGACCTGCGGCGAACTTTTGGGAAGGGTAGGGCCATGAAGTGCAGAGCGTGCTGTCATTGAAAAATGGCGGCGCAGGCCGTGCCCGCAGCAGAATAAGGGGGGCTTCCCCCCGGAAGAATTAGTGCCGGCAGGTCCTGATGAACGTCAGGGAAATGCTGACAGGGGAGGCGCATGGGGGCGACGCTTTTTGTAGCGGTGCTGACAGTGGAATTCAGTCTGGACGGTAACGACAATCTGAAAGGCAAACGACGCGTGGCCAACAGCCTGAAACAGAAGGTGCGCAATACCTTCAACGTCGCCATTGCGGAGGCCGGAACGGAAGACAGCCTGACGCGGCTGCGTCTTGCCGTGGCCTCTCTTTCCAATAGTGAAGCGCATTTGCGCAGTCGCATGGACAAATGCCTGCTGATGATGGAAGAGGTTTGTCCTGAGCGTATGACAGACAGTCAGGTGGAAATTTATGCTGCAGAGTGAATCCTTTCTGGACTATGTGCCGGAACGCTGGCGCGGGGACGCGCTGCGCATGGCCGAGGCCCTGCGCGGCGGCGATCGTTTTATTGTTTCCGGTCATGTGAACCCGGACGGCGATGCGCTGGGAGCCGTGGCCGCGCTGGGGCATATCCTGCGCTTTCTGGGCAAGGAATTCGTGCTGTACAGCGCCACGGGCATCTATGACTATCTGCAGTTTCTGCCGCTGCCCGGCGTGTTGCGCAACAGCGTCGGCACATTGCCGTTTGCACCCTCGACGGTGCTCGTGGCCGACTGCAGCGAGGCCCGGCGCGTGGGCGGCGATCTGGAACCGCTGCTGGCGACCCTGCCGGTCGTCAACATCGATCATCATCTGGGCGACCCCATGCCGGCCGTGGCCCGCTGGATCGAGCCCGGAGCGGCGGCAACGGCCCAGCTTGCGGCGTACGTGGGCTTTGCGCTGGGCGTACCGCCCACGGGCGAGTTCGCGCAGGCCGTCATGCTGGGGCTGATTACGGACACCGGGGGCTTCATGCATGGTAATACGTCGGCGGAAGTCCTGCGGCTGACGGCCCTGCTGGTGGAGAACGGCTGCGATCTGCACGGCATGCGCGAGCGTCTCGAAAGTTCCTGGAGCATGGGACGGCTGCGCCTCTGGGTGCGTTCTCTGGGCGGCATACGCTGCGCCCGTCAGGGGAGCATTGCCCTGTGCACCGTGACGCTGGAAGATTTGCGGCGTTGCGGCGCGCGCAAGGAGGATTGCGAAGGCATTGTGGAGCAGATCCGGCGTCTGCAGGGCGTGCGCATGGCGGCGCTTTTGCGGGAAGATGCGCCCGGAAGCTTCAAGCTCAGTATGCGCTCCAGCGGAACAACCAGCGTCCGGGATGTGGCGGCGCTTTTCGGCGGCGGCGGACATCGCAATGCGGCGGGCGGCCTGCTGACCATGCGGCAGGAGGACGCCGAGGACGCCGTGCTTGCGGCTGCCGCGGCGCAGCTGGACAAGGAAGAGGCCGCAGGGGACTGACGCTTCGCTGACACCGCCTGCGGCATACTGACATCAGCCCGGAGCCTGTTGCTCCGGGTATTCCGATGTCTGTATCTTCCCCAGGGGAGCCGCTGTTGCGGCTGACCCGGCGGGCAAGCGCGGCGCAGGCCGCAAGGTGCCATAATGAAAGATTTGTTCAGCAAGCTGGGTTCCCAGCTGAATTCGCAGTTCGGCAACGATGTCAAGGAAAAGATTGGCGGCATGCTCGGCGGCATAGGGCAGAATCCGACGGCGCAGAGCATGAAGGACGGGCTGGCCGGCATGGCCGGCAGCGCGTCCCGCAGCGTCGGCAACATGGCCAATGCCGCCGGAGGTTTCGGAGCGCTGCTGGGTTCCGCCGCCTTCGGCGGTCTGCTGGGAACGCTCATGTCGGGCAAGACGGCCCGCAAGGTGGCCCAGGGCGCGCTGGTGGTGGGCGGCACGGCGGCTGTCGGCGCGCTGGCATGGAAGATGTTTCAGAAGTGGTCCGGCGGCGGTTCCGCGCAGCCCGCGGAACCGGCACGGGCGACGGTGATGCAGCCGGAGCTTGCGCCCCCGGCGCAGCAGGCGGCCCTGCCCATGCAGGACGAGAGCGCCCGCCTGCTGCTGGAAGCCATGATCTTTGCGGCGCGTGCCGACGGGCATATTGACGAAAGCGAAAAGGCGCATATTCAGGAAGCGGCGGCGCATTTGTTCCCCGGACAGAGCGCGGATGCTCTTGTGGCGCGTTCGCTGGAGCAGCCCCTGGACCCCGGCGTTCTGGCTGCGCGTGTCCGCAACCGCGAGGAAGCGCTGGATCTTTATCGCATCTCCGCCATGATTACGGGGGGCGATCACTTTATGGAGCGCAGCTACCTTGATGCGCTGGCGGCCTCTCTGGGTATAGGCGCGGCCGAAAAGGCGACGCTGGATGCGCAGGTTGCGGAATTTCGGCAGCAGCAGGCGGCCATGTAACGAATGCCGAAACATGTTTCGGAGGCCTAAGTCATGAAGCAATCCGCGGAACAGAAGCTGCACTCCCGGCGGCGGGCCCTGCTTGCGGCACTGGTTGCGGCAGGCGCCGTTTATGCCGCTCCGGCTCTGCTGGGGCTGAATGCGGCTCAGGCTCACAGCCGCTATACGCGTCCGACACGCTACACCCGCCCCACCCGTCCGACCCGGTACACGCGCCCGACGCGCTACACCCGTCCTTCCTCCCCTCGCGGGCACTGGAACGGCGGCTATCGCGGGAACTATCATGACGGCGGCTATCGTCATTCCGGCGGACTGGGCGGCTGGCAGCCGCGCTAGAGCTGTCAACACTTTTTGGGGGAAGGGAACCCCCTCTGCTCGCGCGAGAGGGGGTTCCCTTCCCCCAAGCCCCCATCCCATCCCCAGCGCGCTGTTCTGGGGATGGGGGAGGATGTGGCGGTTAGAGTGTTTCAACTTTGAAAAAGGTGAAGCGCGAGGCGGCGGCACAGCGCCGCCCGGCCCGAATTGAGCGGAAAAACCGCGCTTTTTCCGCGAAACGACGGATCGTATGGGGTGAAGCGAAAAGCTTCAGACTGAAACCGCTCTGGATATATGACGATTTTTCACTTTGAGGGGGTGCCGTGGCCCCTGCGCATAGCGCAGACGCCGTTGCGGGAAGCCGCGCGGCGTTTTTTTGCCCTGTGGCCGCATCGCTGTTGCGAAGCGGAGGGGGGAACGTGCGTCGAGCGCACTCCCGGGGGCGGCTACATCTGGCGTCAGGGAGAGCGCACGGTGCGCGAGGCGACGGAAGCCGCCTTTCTGTGTTCGCTTTCCATAGAAATGGTCATGGCCTGCTGCGGGCAGTTGCCCGATCTCTGGCGACTGCATGCGGCCGCCGTTGCGGGTCATGGTTGCGGTCTTTTGCTGTGCGGCACGCATCAGGCGGGTAAAAGCGTGCTGACCACGCGCCTGATGGCCGGGGGCTGGACCGGTTTCGGCGACGACATGGTTGCGCTGACACGCGAAGGGCAGTTGTTTTCGTTCGGCATTGCGCCGCGCCTGCGTCTGCCGCTGCCCGCGTCGTCCGTATTGCGTGCCTATGTGGCGGCGCGCAGGGGGTGCGGCGACAGAAGCGCCGTGTATCTGGATGCCGCGCATTCCGGCACGGCCCCGTGGGGAACGAAGCACGCCGCGCATGCGGTCGTGGTCCTGAGGCGCGTGGCCTCCGGGCCGGTGCGTCTGCGGGCGCTGGGACCGGCGGACGGGGTGACGGCCCTGCTGCAACGGAGCCTTTTTGATGCCGGGCAGGCCGGGACGACGCTGCATGCGGCCTGCGCCCTGCTGGAACGCCTGCCGTGCGTGCAGTTGTCCTATGCCGACGCGGACAGGGCGGCGCAGAGTCTGACAGCCTGGGTCCGGCAGGGGCTGCCTGCTCCGGCGGCTGCGGCCTCCGCGCCTCACGTGGCGGAACGCGCCGTATCCGGCCCGGAAGACGTTGCCGGGCAGCCGTCGGCCCTTTGCTGGCGTCGCCGTACGGGGCACGTTTTCCGGCAGGTGGGACTCGCGGGCTACCTGTCCGATGCGCGGGGAAATGCCCTGTATCGCCTG
>CAMBWG010000132.1 GCA_945871415.1 uncultured Desulfovibrio sp. | reverse complement strand
TCCCCGCATGCGCGCGAATGGCCCGGAGGCTGCCGCCTCCCCAACCGCCGGAAGCGGAAACATCCGCTGTCCCGCAGCTGCAACCCACGGATACCGCACATTATGTCCGAACCTCTCTTTTCGGCGGCGGAAGCCCGCCGCCTTCTTTCCCTGGGACTGCCCGTCTTTGTGGCTCAGCTTTCACAAACGGGCATGACGTTTGTGGACACGGCCATGACCGGCCAGTACGCCACCGCGGACATGGCCGCCGTGGCCGTGGCCGGCTCCATATGGGCCCCGCTCTCTCTGCTGGGCGTCGGCTGTCTGCTGGCGCTGTCCCCCATGTCCGCCCATCTCGTAGGCGGCGGCGAGCGTGGCGAAGCGGCGCATCTGCTGCGTCAGGGTATCTGGCTGACCTGCATTCTGGCAGCGGTGCTCATGGTGCTGTTCCAGATTATTTCCTACAATATTGATGTGTTCGGTCTGGAGCCCCAGCTTGCCGATCTGGCGGGGGGCTATCTGCGGGCCATGCTCTGGGGCCTGCCCGGCTTCATGCTCTTCGTCAATGTGCGGAGCTTTCTCGAAGGCTTTTCCCGAACCCGTCCGGCTATGGTTATCGGCCTGCTGGGGCTGGCGCTCAATGTGCCCTGCAACTACGGCTTCATTTATGGCGTCTGGGGGCTGCCCCGGCTGGGAGCCGTGGGCTGCGGCGTGGCCACGAGCCTCTGCTACTGGTTCATGGCCCTGTGCATCATCTTCTATACTCGCCGCGACAGGCTGACACGCGATATAGGACCGCTCTTCCTGCCCCTGCTGCTGCCGCACACGGCCTGCAAGCCCGAACACAGGGACTCGCGCTTTGATCCGGCCCTGATCCTCCGTATTTTCCGCATCGGCTTTCCCGGTGCGCTGGCTATTTTCTTTGAAGTCTCGCTCTTTGCCCTTACGGCGCTGCTGCTCGCGCCGCTGGGCGATGTCGTCGTGGCCGGGCATCAGATCGCGCTCAATTACAGCGCGCTTATTTTCATGGTTCCCATGTCGCTCAACATCACGGCCACTATCCGGGTCGGGCATCTGCTGGGCGGCGCGCGCATCTGGCGGGCGCACATGGCCGCCCGGACGGCGCTCATGCTGGGAGCGGGCACGGCCGTGGTGACGGCCTTACTCACGGTAACGGCCCGCTACGGCATTGTCGCCATCTACAATAATGATCCCGCCGTGGTGACGCTGGCCGCCCATCTCCTGCTGCTGGCCGCAATCTATCAGGTGGTGGACGCCCTGCAGACCATCAGCATCGGCATCCTGCGCGGCTACAACGATACGCGCATCATTTCCCTTATCTGTTTTTCGGCCTACTGCATCATCGGACTGCCGCTGGGCTTCGTGCTTTCCCGCACGGACTGGCTTGTTCCGGCCATGGGCGCGCAGGGCTTCTGGATTGCCTATATTGCGGCTCTGAGCTTCGGCGCGGTCTGCTATCTCTGCCGGGTGCGTCACCTGCACGGCCTCCCGGAAGAGACCATTTTACAAAAGATCCATCGTTAGAGCGTGTTGTCTTTGAAAAAGACGGAACGCGAGGCGGCGGCACTGCGCCGCCCGGCCTGTCGTTTCGCGGAAAAACCGCGCCTTCTCCGCAAAACGACAGGCCGTATGGTCTGAAACGCAACGCGTTTCAAACTGAAACTGCTCCAAAGTCAAACCGGCCGGAACAGGCCGCAGGAACATCCTGTTCCGGCCTTCCCCCTGAGTGGAAAAAAACGTATACTGGGAACTTCAAGAAAGAGACCTTCTGCCGCGCAGCGGATGACACGTCAGCGTGTTTTGCCTTTGAAAAAAATAAAACACGAGGCGGCGGCACTGCGCCGCCCGGCCCGAAGCGGGCGGAAAAACCGCGTTTTTTCCCGCGAAACGACAGGCCGTATGGTTTGAAACGCGCGGCGTTTCAAACTAAAAAAGCTCTAAACGCGCGCTGTTGCACGACATGCCGCCGTGCCCGTACCCGACAGCGGAGGAAGCGGCCAAGGACAAAAAACAGGAGAAGTTGCAAGGATGGAAGAAGCGTTGTTCCTGGGGCTGGACGCAGGCTCGACCACCGTAAAGCTGGCGCTCATCGACAGCAAGGGCACATTGCTTGACGCCCAGTACATGCGGCACGGGGCCGCAGTGCGTTCAACCCTGCTCACCCTGCTGGAAGGCTTGCAGGAACGCCATCCGGGTCTGAAAGTGCGCGCCGCCATGACCGGCTCAGCAGCCCTGAACCTTGCCCATGCCCTGGAACTGCCCTTCGTGCAGGAAGTTCTGGCAACTTCCCGCGCCATCTCCTTCATGGCGCCGCAAACCGACGTAGCCGTGGAACTGGGCGGCGAGGACGCCAAGATTCTCTATTTCAAGGACGGCGCCGACAACCTGCGCATGAACGAGGCCTGCGCCGGAGGTACGGGCGCCTTCATCGATCAGATGGCCGTCCTGCTGCATACCAACGCCGCCGGACTCAACAATCTTGCCGCCAGACATACGCAGATTTATCCCATTGCCTCCCGCTGCGGCGTGTTCGCCAAAACCGACGTGGTTCCTCTGCTCAATGAAGGCGCCGCCCGGGAAGATCTGGCGGCTTCCATCTTTCAGGCCGTTGTGGAACAGACCATCAGCGGCCTTGCCTGCGGGCATCCCATCAAGGGGAACGTGGCCTTTCTCGGGGGACCTCTGCATTTTCTGCCAGAACTGCGCGCCCGCTTCATTGAGACGCTGGCCCTTGCGCCCGACGAGGTGGTGGATATTCCCGACGCCCACTACATCGTGGCCAGAGGGACGGCGCTGAGTCTGCTGCAGCTGCCGCACCTGCCCCGCCCTGTGGCATCCCCTCTGCTTTCTCTGGACGAACTCACGGAACGGGCCCGCACGCGCAGGGCGGAAGATGAGCGCGCTCCGGCCCTCCCGCCGCTTTTCAGCAGCAAGTCGGAATACGATCTGTTCCGGCTGCGCCACGAGGACGACGCCGTGCCCCGCCGGAAGCGGGAGGACGCGCGCGGACCGCTCTTCCTGGGCGTCGATCTCGGTTCCACCACCATCAAGGCCGTCCTGACCGATGCCGACGGCGCGGTGCTCGACACCTGGTATCGCCGTAATCAGGGTGATCCGCTTGCCGGTCTGCTGCCTTATGTGGCCGATCTTGTGGATTCGCTGCCCCGTAACGAAGACGGCACTCCCGCCGCATGGATCGAACGCTGTGCCGCCACGGGCTATGGCGCGGGACTGGCCCGCGCCGCTCTCGGCGCGGATCTGACCGAAGTGGAAACCGTCGCCCATCTCAAGGCGGCCTGCCGCCTTGTGCCCGACGCCACCTATGTCATCGATATCGGCGGGCAGGACATGAAGTGTCTGAAAGCCCATAACGGCTGCATTGCCGGCGTAACGCTCAATGAAGCCTGCTCCGCCGGTTGCGGCGCTTTTCTCGAAACCTTTGCCCAGAGCCTCAATCTGAGCATGAGCGACTTTGTGCAGGCCGCTCTTTTTGCCCGGCATCCTGTTGATCTCGGCTCCCGCTGCACGGTCTTCATGAATTCCAAGGTCAAGCAGGCTCAGAAGGAAGGCGCGGAAATCGGCGATATCGCCGCGGGTCTGTGCTATTCCGTCATCCGTAATGCGCTCTATAAGGTACTGCGTCTGCGCAGCCCCGAAGAACTGGGAGACAAGGTCCTCGTACAGGGCGGCTCCTTCATGAACGACGCCCTGTTGCGCGTCATGGAGCGTCTGCTTGATCGCGAGGTCTTCCGCCCCGATATCGCCGGACTCATGGGCGCGTACGGCGCGGCCCTGCTGGCTCTGCGCCGCCATGAACGCCGGGAGGGCGAAGCCCCGCTCCCCCTGCAGTCCGCCACGCTGCGTTCTCTGTCGGCAACCACGCGGCAGTTGCGCTGCCGCGGCTGCGGCAATCACTGCCGTCTGACGCTGCATACCTTTTCCAACGGACGCAAGTTTGTTTCGGGTAATCGCTGCGAGCGCGGCGGCGCGCGCTATGAGCAGTCGGACGGTCACCATGCGGAGCCCATGCCCAATATGTACGCATGGAAAAATCAGCGCCTGTTCGACTATACGCCGCTGCCGGAAGAGGACGCTCCGCGCGGCCGCATGGGCATTCCGCGCGTGCTCAACATGTATGAGCACTATCCCTACTGGTTTACGCTGTTTACGACGCTGGGCTTTCGCGTGGAGCTGTCGCCCACGTCGGGCAAGGAAGTCTTTGACCTCGGTCTTTCCTCCATGCCCTCGCAGACCGTCTGCTATCCGGCAAAAATGGCCCACGGACACGTCACGGCGCTGATCCGGCAGGGCGTCAAGCGCATTTTCTATCCCTGCCTGCCGCGCGAAAGTCTTTCCGAAGACAGCCGCTACAACTGCCCGGTCGTTTCCGGGTATCCCGAAGTCATCCGGCTCAATACCGACGAGCTGCGGGAAAGCGGCACCGAACTCTACACGCCCTTTGTGTCACTGGCAGCGCCGGACAAACTGGTGCAGGTGCTGCATGAGCTGCTGGATATTCCCAAAAATGAACTGCGCGCCGCGGTCAGGGCGGCGGAACAGGAGCAGCAGAACTACCGCGCAGCCCTCCATGCCGAAGGTGAGCGCGTGCTGGCGGAGGTCGAGCGTACGGGAGGCCTCGGTATCGTCCTCTGCGGCCGTCCCTACCATGTGGACCCCGCAGTGCATCACGGTCTGCCCGAATATATCGCCTCTCTGGGCGCGGCCGTCCTGAGCGAAGACAGCATTGCCCATCTGGGTTCGCTGGACGAGCCCCTGCGCGTCGTGAATCAGTGGCGCTATCATTCCCGTCTGTACCGGGCCGCCGCTCTCGTGCGCAACAATCCCCTGCTGGAACTGGTGCAGCTGACCTCGTTCGGCTGCGGGCTGGACGCCATCACCGCGGATCAGGTGGCCGAGACGCTGGCTGAAGGAAATCGGCTGCACACGCTGATTAAAATCGACGAAGGCGCATCGCTGGGCGCGGCCCGCATCCGCATCCGTTCTCTGCTGGCCGCCGTGAGGGAACGCAGGGAAGAAAGCGGCCTCCAGCCTACCGCGCCTTCCGCAAGTCCCCGTGTTCCCATCTTTACTGGCAGCATGCGCGAAAGCTACACCATTCTGGCCCCGCAGATGGCTCCCCTGCACTTCCGCATTATCGAAAGCGCCTTTACCAGCGAAGGTTACCGTCTTGCCGTCCTGCCGTCCGTCAGTCCGCAGGCCATCGAAACGGGCCTTGCCTATGTGCACAATGACGCCTGCTATCCGGCCATTGTCGTTATCGGGCAGCTTCTGGAAGCCCTGCGCAGCGGCGACTATGATCCCGCGCGGACAGCCCTCATGCTGGCGCAGACCTGCGGGCCCTGCCGTGCCAGCAACTATACGGCCCTGCTGCGTAAAGCCCTGCGCGAAGCCGGTTTTCCCAATGTGCCGGTACTGGCTCTGACCAGCGGTTCCGCCATGGAGCAACCGGGATTCAAAATGTCTCTGGGGCTCTTTCAGAAACTCATTGTCTCCTGCCTCTATGGCGACATACTGCAACGCGTCAGCATGCACGTGCGCGCCAACGAGGCGCGTCGCGGTACGGCCGACGATCTCCTCTCGGACTGGATTGCCCGGGCCCGCACCGTTGTCGCCGCCGGCGACATCGGCCAGTTCAAGCGGCATATGCACGACATTGTCCAGGATTTTGCAGCAGTGCCGCTGGACGGCGTGCCGCGTCCCAAGGTCGGCATCGTAGGCGAAATTCTGCTCAAATATCACCCCGACGCCAACAACAATGTGGCGCGCAGCATCATGGAAGAAGGCGGCGAGCCCGTTTCCACCGATCTTGCCGATTTCTTCCTCTACTGCTTCCTGGACCCGGTCTACAGCTGGCGTCATCTGGGCGGCAGATTCCTCCCCGCCCTGAGCAGCTGGTTCATTATCAAACGCGTGGAATCACTGCGCCGCCACATGCGTAAGGCCCTGGAAGGAAGCCCCTTCCTGCCTCTGGCGCGGATCTCCGATCTCGCCCGCAGCATCGAAGGCATCATCTCCTGTGGCAACCAGGCCGGCGAAGGCTGGCTGTTGACGGCGGAAATGCTGGAATTCATCGATCACGGCGTCAACAACGTCCTCTGCCTCCAGCCCTTCGGCTGCCTGCCCAACCACATCACCGGCAAAGGCGTCATGAAGGAACTCAAACGGCAACGTCCCAAAGCAAACCTCATGGCCGTGGACTATGACCCCGGCAGCAGCCTTGCCAATCAGCTCAACCGCGTGAAGCTCTTCATGTCCGTCGCCCATACCCGGCTGCAGGAAGAACTGGATCGCAAGAATCAGAAATAGCGCGGGAATTTTTGGGGGGAGAGATGGGGGGGGGGGGGGGGGGGGGGGGGGGGGGGGGGGGGGGGGGGGGGGGGGG
>CAMBWG010000131.1 GCA_945871415.1 uncultured Desulfovibrio sp. | reverse complement strand
GGTAAGACGACGGTCTGCGCGGCCTTTGCGCATCTGGCCACGAACAAGATCATCTGTGATCTGGCTGTGGATGCTCCGGATCTGCACATTCTGCTGCGCCCCGAAATACAGGAAAGCCATCCCTTTATTTCCGGCAACGAAGCCGTCATCCGCAGCAACGACTGCATCGCCTGCGGACAGTGCGCGGAACTCTGCCGGTTTGAGGCTGTCCGTCAGGAAGGGGCGCGCTACAGCGTCGATCCTCTGCGCTGCGAGGGCTGCGGCGTCTGCGCGTCTCTCTGCCCGCAGCAGGCCATAGACTTCCCCGAAACCCGCTGCGGCGACTGGTTTGTGAGCCAGAGCCGTTTCGGGCTCATGGTGCATGCCCTGCTTTCCCCGGGTAAGGAAAATTCCGGACGCCTCGTCAGCCTGCTCAAGGCCGAGGCCCGCAACCGGGCTAAAGCTCTGGGACTGGACACCATTCTTTGCGACGGCTCTCCGGGCGTGGGCTGTCCGGTCATCAGCTCCCTGTCCGGCGCACGGCTGGCCGTGGGGGTGGTGGAACCGACACCCTCGGGACGTCACGACTTCGGCCGTGTGGCCGATCTCTGCCGTCATTTCCGCATCCCGCTGGCCGTCATCATCAACAAGGCGGATCTGAATGCCGCCGAAGCCGACGCCATTGCCGCCGACTGCGCTGAACAGGGGCATCTTCTGCTGGGCAGACTGCCCTTTGATCCGGTCGTCACCCGCGCCATGGTGCAGCGGCAGGCTCTTACGGAATTTGACAATCCTCTCGGCGCCCTCCTGAAGGACATGTGGTCGGCCCTTCAGGACTTCCCCGCAGGCAAAAGGCAGGGCTAGAGCATGTCGCCTTTGAAAAGGCAGCATGCGAGGCGGCACAGTGCCGCCCGGCCCGAAGTGAGCGGAAAACACATGTTTTTCCGCAAAACGGCAGGCCGTATGGTTTGAAATGCAAAGCGTTTCAAACTGAAAATACTCTAGTCCCCCTGCCGCCCGCGCATACCTCGACCAGTTCAGGAGAATCTGCCATGAGTTTCCTTCTTGCCGTTCCTTCCGCCATGCCCGGCGGCCTTGACGCCCAGATGGGCATGCACTTTGGTCATTGCGACATCTATACGCTTGTGGAAATCGAAGACAACGCCATCAAGGCCGTTACCACGCTGGAAAACGTGCCGCATCAGCAGGGCGGCTGCATGGCCCCCGTACAGCATCTGGCGTCCCACGGCGTCAAAAAGCTGCTGGCGGGCGGCATGGGCATGCGTCCGCTGATGGGCTTCCAGCAGGTGGGCGTGGAAGTCTATTTTGCCGGTCAGTACCCCACGGTGGGCACGGCTGTGCAGGCCTTTCTCGAAGGCAAGCTGCCTCCCTTCTCCACGGACTTCACCTGCGGCGGCGGTCATCAGCACTAGGACGTATGCTCATGGACATTCTGCTCATTTCCCCGCGTCCTGACGCATGGGCGGAGTGCGCTCCCGTCTTTGCCGAACATGGCGCGAATTTGCAAACGGCTGCCGATCTCCATGCCGGTATGGACGCCATCCGGCAGAAGAATCCGGCCCTTGTGATTCTGGATCTCGGCCTTCCGGCCGACGAACTGCGCAAGGCCGTCATCGGCATTCTGCAAGTCAATGCCATGATCCATACCGCCGCCGTCAGCGCCATGAGTGAAACGGAATTCCATGACATCATGGAGGGACTGGGCATGCTCATGGGCCTGTCCGATCCTCCCTCCGTTGACGGCGGTCGCCGTCTCATGACCGCGCTGTCCGCTGTTCAGGGCTAGCCCCGAATCCTTTCCCGCACTGAAAAGCCTGTTGCCTCACGGCAGCAGGCTTTCTCTTTCTTCGGGACTGCGGCGGCACAGCGTCATATTGTCCAGAACCTTTTTTTCAGACTGATTGGCATAACAGTAGACACAGCCATGCGGACAACTGTCGTACGCGCCGATGTCTCTGCTCGGAATACAGCCGCAGGCCGCGCGCTGTCCCCTGTCCCCGGCGGCCTCCTTCAGGGGGACAAGGGCGCCTTGCCGGGGCCGGGGATTCAGGAATTTATGTATATCGGAATCGTGCGGACAGAGGCGCGCAATCAGCGCAGCATCAATACAGCTGTTTTTCGCAATGCCCAGCGGCCGCATGTCCAGTTCTTCCGCACAGGCGGCAAGCGTCAGCGGCCGCGGCCATGAAGCGCTCAGTCCGGCGAGCCCGCGGGCAAGCGCCCGCATTTCATCTTCCGACGGCGCGCGCAGCTCCGGATCAACTCTGCGCAGGGCATAACGCGTCTTGCGGTACATATCCACAAAACTGAAGACCAGTTTTTCCGTATACGGAGACAGGAGCCGCCCGATGCGATCCACACGATCAAGAAGTCTGTCCACACCCAGTTGCGGCCCCAGAATCAGCGGATCAAAACGCCAGATGACACGCTGCGGCCCGACACTATCCGACAGGCGACGGAAGGTATCAAGACGATGAGACAAAGGCGGCAGACGGGGTTCCAGCCGCTCCGCGACATAATCGTTGAGCGTATACTGAAAATAGAATTGCCGTCCCGATGCCTCAATTTCCGGCAGACAGGGAAGAAAGGCGGCGGGATGTTTTGTCCAGAAGACAAAAACGCGGGTTTTCGCAAAGGAAATGAGACTTTCCTGCCTGCTGTTGCAGGGATTGCGACGGCGGCAGAACCCGGCGCGCAACCGCCCCATGAACCAGCTTCCATGAAAAGCCGGAATGTCCGTGGCCCGACTGGCGGAAATGACAAGCGGTTCGCAGCGGCGACTTCGGCCGCTCTCACGAGAAACCAATACGGACAGAGGCATGAAGCGGCTCCTCAAAAACAGACCTCGCCGACGCCATGCGCCGCGAGGTCTGTACAAACGACATGTTCAGCAAGACTTTCTCAAGGAAAAACTTACTCCAGCACCTTCAGCTCCACGGACAGTTTCCCGTCCCGGCAGTGCAGCAGAGCGTAGCCGCCCGCCGCCAGATTGCCGGGATTGACAATCACGGTCCGTCCCACGCGATCCACCGCGCGGGCTTCGTGAATATGCCCGCACAGACACACATCCGGCTGTGCTTCTTCGAGAAACTCCCGTACCGCCGTGGACCCGACATGAATATCCCCCGGAATCACGTCGCAGGCGGTATCCTTGGGCGGATTGTGCGATACCAGAACCTGCGCGGGAAAACGACGCGCCTTGTGCCAGCAGTCTTCCAACCATTCGGCAAACGTCGATTCGGGGAATTCGCTGGGCGTGCCGAAGGGCGTAAAGGTGGACGCGCCCACACCGAACACGGCCACGCCGGGTGCCAGTTCATAAGTGTGAGTGTGGAGGTTGCAACCGGTTTCTTCCAGCCAGGCGTTGACTTCCGGGCGATCCATATTGCCAATCTGCGCCCAGAGTACCGGACAATGGGCATTTATGGCGGCCATGACGACTTCGGCCTGCCGCGCGCCGCCGGTAATGGTCAGATCGCCCGTGATGATCACCCCGTCGGCCTCCCCGACTTCAGGGATGCGGGCGAAGCTTTCCGGCTCGTCATGAATATCTCCCACAACGATCCAGAGATAGTTCCTTTTTCCCGTTTCAGACATGGTTTTCCATCCTTGCAGCTTTGTCATGCCAGCCGCACACGGCGACACAAAGAAAATGAATGTACCGCCATGATGGCATACTTCCCCCGCCAAGAAAAGTCACCCCGCCCCCGCCCGGCATTTTGACAAAAATGTATTTTTTCTGTTGACAGCGACAGGCAAAACACGTAGAAACGCTCTTGCCGCATGAACGTCCCCATCGTCTAGCCGGCCCAGGACAACGGCCTTTCACGCCGTCGACAGGGGTTCAAATCCCCTTGGGGACGCCAAAATAAGGTACAATAAAGGATATCAATGTGCAAAACACATTGGTATCCTTTCTTTTTTTGTGTCAACAGGGTTTCCCGTCGTCCACGTTTGTCCGGTTGCATCCAATTCTTGCAGGGGTATATCCGAGGGTAGATCCATGCTATGCAAAAGCGTGATACCCTCACGGATAACAAGGCTGTATTGCTGTATTTTTTGTCCTGAGAGGTATCGAAACATCCAGCAGAAGCCAGGGAGTACACCATGCCTCTTACCGACGTTCGTATCCGCAGTTTGAAGCCCGCAGACAAGCCCCACAAGTATTCCGACGGCGGCGGTCTTTTTCTTTTCATTCCTCCCAGCGGCAGCAAGCTCTGGCGCATGGCCTACCGCTTTGAGGGCAAAAGCAGGCTCCTCAGTTTCGGGGCCTATCCTGCCGTATCTCTCAAGGATGCCAGAGAGCGCCGTGATGAAGCCCGACGCCTTCTGGCTAAGGGTATCGATCCATCCGCATACAAGCGACAGCAGCAGGAAGCCCGAAGAATTGCCGAACGGGACAGTTTTCAGAATATTGCCCGCGAATGGCACGCCACACGCATGGCGGCATTCTCTGCAAAGCATCAGGGAACGGTCATGTACCGTCTCCGCAACTACATTTTCCCGTTTATCGGCACAACGCCCATCGCCCGGCTGGAAGTGCAGGATATCATGGCCGTGCTCAGGCCGCTGGAAATGAAACGCTGTTACGAAACATCCCGGCGCGTCCTGCAAATCATCAATCAGGTTTTCCGCTATGCCGTCATTACGGGGCGAGCGCGGCACAACATCGCCGCCGATCTTCGGGGAGCCCTGCGCCCTCGCCGGGTAACGCATCGTGCCGCTGTGCTGACGCCGGAAAAGGTCGGTCAGCTGCTCCGGGACATAGATGCCTATGACGGCTATTTCCCGCTGGTCTGCGCTTTGAAGCTGGCCCCGCTGGTCTTTACCCGCCCCACGGAATTACGGGCCGCGCAGTGGGGCGAGTTTGATCTTGAGGCTGCGGAATGGCGCATTCCGGCCGAGCGCATGAAAATGCGGCGTTCGCATATTGTGCCGCTGTCTGCACAATCTGTGGCCATTCTGCGAGAATTGCAGCCCTGGACCGGCACGGGCAAGTATCTGTTTCCTTCCGTGCGCACGGAAACGCGTCCCCTGTCTGACGCTACCATGCTCAATGCCCTGCGCCGCATGGGCTATCAAAAAGACGAAATGAGCGTCCACGGCTTTCGCTCCATTGCATCGACGCTGCTCAACGAACTGGGCTACAATCGGGACTGGATTGAGCGGCAGCTTGCACATGGCGAACGAAATGAGGTTCGTGCGGCATACAATTATGCGGAGTACCTGCCGGAGCGCCGAAGGATGATGCAGGAGTGGGCCGACTATCTCGACAAACTCCGCACGGGCAAATCCGAGCAGGCTTAACAGCCGCAGAAAAGAACGCTCTCTGATAAAACTACCTGAGGGGGGACGGCGTCCAAACATGCACAGAGAGCTTTTTTCCAGAAACAGGGCAAAATAATCCGTTGCTAATACACTCTAATTGCACAGCTTTTACGAGCAGCCAAAAATAAATGCTGTTCGTAAAGACTGTGCTTTTTTGTAACCTTTTGGCCGCTGACACCCCCTCTGTGCTTACTCTGCTATATTATGATATTTTAACGTGTTACAAAATTTACTTTTCTTCTTCAAAGAAAAATACATGCCATTATTGTACACTCAGAAATGCTGCTGAATGCCGCTGTATGTATCGTGGTTACAAAATATCTGCCCTGCACATGATATTTCTTTTATGCTATATGCTCCGTAATCCTCTTCTTTATACGGAGTTGTTACTATGGCGACAAATATTCCCTCTACTGGATTTCTTCGTCTCCCTCAGGTGCTTGCCCTTGTCCCCATCAGTAAAAGCGCCTGGTGGCAGGGCTGCCGTACCGGGCGCTATCCCAAGCCTGTAAAGCTCGGCCCTCGTACCACTGTCTGGCGGGCGGAAGACATCAGAGCGTTCATAGAAAACGCGGGACGGGAGCAGGAAGAGCATGAGTAGCCTTCTGGAGACCTTCCGGGAAATTCTCGCGCAGCATGACCTTCTGCCGGAAGACATTCTTGCTGACGGGAATCTGTATCGCTGTCCGACACGGAACAAACCGTACAAACGCAACGGCGCATATATTGCCCATCAGGACAGGCCCGCTACTCTCTGGTGGTGCAACTGGGAAACAGGCGATCAGGGGACGTTCCACGCGGAAGGCGAACGGGCACTTTCTCCTGTTGAGCTGTCGGCATGGCACAGGCGGCAGCAGGCCATGCGGAAACTGCGTGACGAAGAATGCGCCAGGCGTCATGCAGAGGCGGCGCAACAGGCACGCAAGCGTTTACAGGCATCCTTTCCCTGTTCAGAGAGGCACGCGTACCTGAGCCGCAAAGGTATTCCCGCGCTTGCGGATATGCGTCAGGATAGAAATGGGATGCTCCTCATTCCGGTCAGGGACAGTTCCGGCACGGTGCAGAGTCTGCAATATATCGCACCGGACGGCACAAAACGCTTTCTTACGGGCGGCAAGGTTCAGGGCGGGCA
This sequence comes from uncultured Desulfovibrio sp., assembly GCA_945871415.1. Taxonomy (GTDB): domain Bacteria; phylum Desulfobacterota; class Desulfovibrionia; order Desulfovibrionales; family Desulfovibrionaceae; genus Desulfovibrio. The sequence goes on along the minus strand of CAMBWG010000131.1, from coordinate 105 downwards.
ATTCGTTATTCCCGGCAAGGCTGAAAAACCGCTGGCACTTTGTGAGGGCTACGCCACCGGAGCCAGCATTCACCTTGCCTGTGCATGGACGGTCTATGTGACGTT
>CAMBWG010000130.1 GCA_945871415.1 uncultured Desulfovibrio sp. | reverse complement strand
ACTTCAAGGCCAGGGGACAATGGCTGATGAACTTCGATTACGGGCAGCACGGCGCCTTTACCGGCGGTTCCGGTTCCTATGGTTACGGCGTGCAGCAGGAAGACAATTTCGAGGCGCGGCAGCGCCTGCGTCTGCAACTGGAAGCCGTAGCCTCCGAAACGCTTTCCGGTACGCTGGCGCTGGAAATCGGCGATCAGATCTGGGGACGGGGAGCTGACGGCGCGGGCATGGGCGCGGACGGTACTGTTGTCGAAGTCAAGCATGCCTATCTCGACTGGATGATCCCCGCGGCGGATATTCAGGTTCGCATGGGGATTCAGCCGCTGGCGCTGCCGGGCGTGACTGCCGGCTCGCAGGTTCTGGCCGATGATGTGGCGGCGATCAGTCTGACGGCCCATCTTGCCGAGTCCGTTGATCTCACCACCTTCTGGGCCCGCCCCTACAATGATAATTTTGCCGGAACCGCACAAGGGAGCCGCAGCGGCGTCAGTGCCTCCCTGCTGGACAACATGGACTTGTTCGGTCTGGTGCTGCCCCTGCGTCTTGACGGTGTGAATCTTACGCCGTGGGCCGTGTACGGCATGATCGGCCCCAACACCTTCCGCAGCGCGGGAGGCTCCGACCGTTATGGAGCTTCCTTTGATATGTATCGGGGCGGCATGCTGCCCGCCGGCGGCGCGTCGCACCGCGAACGCCTCACCTCCTGGGGAAATGTCTGGTGGGCCGGTCTGACCGGCGAGATTGTCCTCTGGGACCCGTTTCGTCTGGCCTGGGATGCCGTGTATGGCAGCGTGTGCCATGATGATGCTTCGGCCGCCCGCCGCGGCTGGATAGCCTCGCTGCTGGCCGAGTACAGGCTGGACTGGGTGACGCCCGGCATTTACGGCTGGTATGCCTCCGGCGACAACGGCAACCGGGGCGACGGATCGGAACGTCTGCCCGTGCTTTCCCTGAGCGGCAGCGACAATGACTTTTCCCACTTTGCCTTTTCCGGAAATCCGAATATCGGTCGGGAATGCGCCGTGGGCTGGAGCATGGCCGGAACGTGGGGCGTGGGCCTGCGTCTCAAGGATATTTCCGTCATCGAGGACGTGAAGCAGAGTCTGCGTGTCAATGTCATTGGCGGCACCAACCGCCCCGGCATGGCGCGCTGGCTGAGCAGCGAAGGCCTTGGCGCCAACAGTGGTTCGTTCGGCATCGACGGCATGGAAGGATTGTATCTCACCACCCGGGACGTGGCTCTGGAAGTGGGCCTGTCCAGCTACACAAAGATTTACGAAAATATGACCGTCGGCATCGAGGCCGCCTATATGGCCCTGTGGCTGGACAAGAGCGACAGCGTCTGGGGAAACAGCCGCATGAACGGCTATCGTGACGATGTGCGCGATGCCTGGAATATTAATTTCTTCTATGCCTATAGTTTCTAGCGCGTTTTGCCTTTGAAAAAGGCGGAACGCCGGGCGGCGGCACAGGGCCGCCCGGCCAAAAGCGAGCGGAAAAACCACGCTTTTTCCGCGAAACGACAGGCCGTATGGTTTGAAATGCACAGCGTTGCAAACTGAAAATGCTCTGGTTGCGAGGCATCGCCTGCATTTCGAGCAGCCGGGGAAGGCATATCCCGGCGCAAGCACTAAAACATTTTTACCATCTTCGAGAGGCATCATGCGGCGTTCTGTTCTTCTTGCGCTTGCCGGTATTCTTGTTTTCATGCCTGCTGCCACTGCGGAAGCCGCTTCCGGCTGCGCAGCCAAGGAAGCGCATATTCAGGCCAAGATTGCCGCCGCCAAGCAGCAGGGCAACGATGCGGCGCTGGCGGGGCTGGAAACGGCCTTGAGCGAGGTGCGGCGCTGGTGCCGGGACGATTCTCTGCTCGGCAAGGCTGAAATGCGCGTGCAGGAAAAGCGGGCCGAAGTGGCCGAGCAGGAACTGGAACTTCGGGAAGCTCAGGCGACCGGCAAGGCGGACAAGATCGCCAAGCGGGAGCGTAAGCTTCGGGAAGCCCGCGAAGAACTGCAGGAGGCCATTGCCGAGCGCGACGCCCTCAGGAAATAGCATGGAACGCCCGGACCCTTCGTCCATTCCTCTTTCGCCGGGTGTTTATCTTTATAAGGATGCCCGCGGGCAGGTCATCTATGTGGGCAAGGCCCGTATTCTTCGGCGTCGCGTTCTCTCCTATTTTCGTCCCGATGGCCTGCCCGCCAAGACCCGCGCCATGCTGGCGCATGCCGTATCGCTGGACTATCTGACCACGACCACGGAAAAGGAAGCTCTGCTGCTGGAAGCGGGGCTGATCAAGCGTTATCGTCCGCACTACAATATTGTGCTGCGCGACGATAAGCAGTATGCGCTGTTCCGCATCAATATCCGGCATCCTTTCCCGCGTCTGGAAGTGGTGCGGCAGGCCCGCAAGGACGGTGCGCGCTACTTCGGCCCCTTTACCTCGGCGCTTTCCGCCCGGGAGACATGGAAGCTGCTGCACCGCGCCTTTGCCCTGCGGCGCTGTTCCGACAAGGCCATGCGCAACCGCGTGCGCCCCTGCCTGTATCATCACATGGGGCAATGCCCCGCGCCCTGCATGGGGCTTATCTCGCCCGAAGCCTATCACGAATCCGTCAAAAAAATTATCGAGCTGCTGGAGGGCAAATCCGATGCTCTGACGGCGCGTCTGCATGCTGAAATGGAGCAGGCCGCGGAAGCGCTGGAGTTTGAAGCCGCCGCCCGGCTGCGCGATCAGATCCGTGCCGTGGAGCGCACGGTGGAGCGTCAGGCGGCTGTTCTGCCCGGCGGGGGCGACATGGATGCTCTTGGTATATTCCCTGCCGAGCGGGGGCTTGCTCTGGGCATTATCTTTGTGCGCGGCGGCGCGGTTACGGACGGGCGTGCCTTCTATTGGCCGGGGCTGGCCTTTGAGGACGCGCCGGAGCTGCTCTGGTCGTTTCTGGGACAGTATTACGCGCAGGCCATGCCGCCGCCGCGGATTCTGCTGCCGTGGCTGCCGCCGGATGGCAGCGATGAGGATATGACGGAAGACAGTGCGTCCGAACCGGGAGAACGTCTTCTGCTGGAGCAGACGTTGAGCGAGCGGCGTAACGGTGCCGTGCGTATTGTCGCGCCGCAGCATGCCGCCGACAATCAGCTGGTGGATGTGGCCCAGTCCAACGCCCGGGAAGAAGCCCGGCGCAGGGAAAGCCGGGAGGAGGCGCCTCTGCTGGAACGTCTCGCCCGGGCCCTGCATTTGCCCGGGCCGCCGCGTCGTATTGAATGCGTGGATATTTCTCATACCGGCGGCAGACAGACGCGGGCGGGGGTCGTCGTCTTTGAGGATGCCCGTCCCCTGCCCCCTGCCTATCGCAGCTATGCCATGCCCGACGGCGGCGACGACTACGGCACTCTGCACGACTGGATGCTGCGGCGTCTGGAAAGCGGCCCGCCGTGGCCGGATCTGCTGCTGGTGGACGGCGGGCGCGGTCAGCTGGCCGCCATCGGCAGGGCGCTGGAAGAGGCTGGGCAAAAGGATTTGTTTGCCATTGCCGGTATTGCCAAGGCGCGCGATGCTCAGGGGCATGCCGACCGCCGCGCCGGTAACGTGGCGGATCGCATCTTCCTCCCCAATCGCAGCAATCCGCTGCCGTTGCGGGAGGGCTGCCCGGAACTGCTTTTTTTGCAGCATGTGCGCGATACCACGCATCGTTTTGCCATCGGACGGCATCGCAAGGCGCGCGGCGGCGCGGCCCTTTCCGGCGAGCTCATGCGCTTGCCGGGCATCGGCCCCGCAACGGCACGCATGCTCTGGGAGCACTTCGGCAGCATCGAGGCCATGCGTGCCGCGGATGAAAAGGAATTGCAGTCCCTGCCGGGAATCGGCAAGGCAAAGGCGGCGCTGCTGCGCGCCCGGCTTCAGGCATTGTAGTGTAATTTTTCTGGGGGAAGGGGAACCCCTTTGGCTCGCGCGCAAAGGGGTTCCCCTTCCCCCAGACCCCCAACCCCTCCCCAAACGCGCTTTATTCAGGAGAATGAGCGAAAACGGAAACGCGGACGGCATGCCGAGACTGGCCGTCCCCCGGTTACGCGGGGAGCGTTCTGCCGTCAGTTCTTTCCTTTCAACCGAACAGAGCAAAAAAGAAAGATATCAGGAGCCCTTGTGCCGGATTCCGGCTCAGGGGCTCTTTTAGAAGGTTTTGTCTTTGAAAAGGCAAAATGCGAGACAGCATAGCGCCGTCAGGACAGAACTGAGCGGAAAAACAGCGCTTTTTCAGCGAAACGACAGGCCGTATGGTTTGAAATTTTCAGGGAGGGCGAAAGAGAAAGCTCGTTTTTTTCGCGTTTTCGGGGGACGGGCAGCAGGGGAAAGCGGCGGCAGCCTCGTAGTGTCGTATTTTCCTGATAAAGCGCGTTGGGGGAAGGAAACGCCCCTTGCGCGCTAGCCAAGGGGGTTTCCTTCCCCCCAAACGGTCATGGCTGCGCGCACAACTGCCGGAAGAGCGCGCGATAGCGTTCCTGCAACTTGTCCCGTCGAAAGGTGGCGTCATACGGCACCAGCCCTATATGGACAGGCAGAGAGAGGGCGGAGGAGCCCGGCAGGCTGAGCTGGACGTCATAGGCGGCGGCCCCGGCGGCCCGACCCAGAAGGCGGGCATGCAGCTCCAGCCGTCCCGTCAGAGGCCGATCCGGCCAGCGGCAGGCCCCCAGCGAGAGCAGAAAGGCGTGCGCGCCGAAGTCCGCCAGCCAGCGCTGATGCAGGGCCGCGGCCTGCGCGGCGGCTTCCAGCGCCAGCCAGAAGGGCTGCTCCGAGAAGAATCGCCAGCCGACAAGATCGGTTTCCGTCACGTGGGCGATGCCGTCCAGCAGCATAAAGGGGGCGGGGGCTTCCCACACCACATCTACGGGAGCTGGACTCATGCTTCCGGAGTTCCCAGACGCAGAACCAGCGCCGCATTCTGGCCGCCGAAGCCAAAACTTTCCACCAGTCCCACAGGCCCGGGAAAGGGCTCGGTCGTTCGTACAAAGCGTACGTCCGATCGCAGAAAGGTTTCCGCATCCCGAATCGGCGGCATGAATCCGGCTTCGCGACAGGCCAGCACGCAGGCCAGTTCCAGCGCGCCGCAGGCGGCGGAGGTGTGCCCCAGCCAGGACTTGAGCGCCAGAACCGCCGGACCGTTGCCAAAAAGACGCGCCAGCAGCGCAGCTTCCACGGGGTCATTCAGGGGCGTGCCCGTACCGTGCGCGGCAATCCAGTCGATGGCTTCCGGCGCAAGTCCGGCCTGTTTCAGGGCCGCGCGTACGGCGGCTTCCGCATAGCGTCCTGACGGATCCGGCGCCGTCAGCGAACCGCCGTCGCAGCCGGCGCCGTACCCCAGCACTTCCGCCAGAACGACCGCGCCGCGAGCCCGCGCGGCCGCGAGGCTTTCCAGTACAAAGGCCGCGCCGCCTTCGCCGGGGGCAAAGCCGTCGCCATCGGGCGCAAAGGGGCGCGGGCCACGACTTGCGTCGGCGGCATCGCGCCGACACAGGGCGCGGGCCTTGGCATAGCCCAGCAGGCCGTGGGCGGACAGGCGTGAATCCCCGGCCATAACCAGCAGGCGCTCCACTTCGCCTGTGGCAATGCGGCGAAAGGCCTGTCCCAGCGCCTGCGTTGCCGAAGCGCAGGCGGCATTGACGGTCAGAGCTTCGCCATGCAGATCCAAAAGCTGATTCAGGGCGGCGCAGGTCGTATTCGGCAGCCAGCGCAGCAGCCAGAGAGCCGCAAGACCCGGCGCTGCGTCGTCGGCGGGTTCGCCGACGCTGTGCGCGTCCGCCGGATGGAGAGGAAGCAGGCCGGGTTCGCCCGCCGCATCCAGCATGGGCCCCAGCGCCGCCAGCACGGGCGTTTCCGGCGGCAGCGGACAGGCAGGGGAAAAACCGGCATGGCTTACGGCGCGTAAGGCCGCCGCAAGAGCAAAGCGCCCGCCGCGCTGGACACAGGCCCGGCGGCGCCATGCCCGCAGGCGCGCGGCCGCGTCGTCAGAGCCCAGCCCGTCCTCGTCGGGAGAAGACGCGGGACATACGGCATAGCCCGGCAGGCCGAAGGTCTCAGAAGGCACAAAGGGGGAATTGTTCCCCGCAAAAAAAGCCGCGACTCCGGCAAGGCTGTGTCCCGCTGCGGAGCAGATGCCCGCGCCCGTCAGCACAACGCGCACGCCTTACCCCCGCCGCCGGACAGCCGCCGCCACATAGGCGGCAATATCGCCGGCGCACAGCAGGGGCATGACCTGCGGTCTGGCGGCTTCCCGCGCCAGCGTCTCCCGACGTTCCGGCGACAGATAGGGGAAGGCTTCCCGCAGGGCATCTTCCGGCCGGCGCCCCTCGGCGCGGCATTCGGCCAGCAGATAGCGCAGGCTTTTCAGAAATACCGTATCTTCGTCTACCGGAATTCCGAAGTCAGCATTGAGGCGCACCGCAATTTCCAGCAGATCCACGGATTCGCCGCCCAGATCGGTCATAATCCGCGTCTCCGGCGCAATGTCCTCCGGGGTACGATCAAAAATATCGGCAATGATGGTCTGCACACGCGTCCAGACCGCTTGTTTTGTCTCCATAGTGCTCCTTTTCGGGGGGACAGCTATTCGATATAGGGCGTTTCAACTTTGAAAAAGGAGAAACGCGAGGCGGCGGCACAGCGCCGCCCGGC
>CAMBWG010000129.1 GCA_945871415.1 uncultured Desulfovibrio sp. | reverse complement strand
CTTTGTCAAACGAGTGACGGAGATTCTGACGGAGCAGCATATTCCGCTGCTCTCTGTTCCCGCAGATATCCCGTGGCGACACAGTATGCGGAATGCTGTTGTGGAAAAATTAGCTGAATTCTACCCGGATCTCCCGCTGAATGTTTTCATTATTGACGCCTCAGATGAATGTCCTGAAAATAGTATCGGCGAATTTCTGCTGCAAAAATTCGCGGATAAAGACGTAGCCGACGCTTACAGGCCAAGATCTGGAAAAACTGTGCAGGCATATCTTAGTGCACACAAAATTTTGGCAAACAAAATCATCTGGGTGAAAGGCCTTGAGCCGTCGCACCTCGAAGCATGGATGGATTTTTGTCGACATTTCAAACCGTGTTCCCCTGAAGCTGGTACCTTCATTATCGAAAGCCGGGATCTTGTTCCCGCCTGCCTGCCAGAAATCTTCCAATCCGTAGAGTTTGTTCAACTCGTCAGCCACTACGATGTGACCCTTTTTAATAGTCTGCTGATGTCGGAGAAGGAACCTGCGCTGACGACCCTTCGCCAAGGGTATCTCTCAGTTGCTGCGGCGCATCTTTGCGAATTCGATGCAGAACTTTCGGAAGCCTTGCTACAGGATGAGCGCTGGTTCCAGGAAGCCCCTCAAAAAATGCTGCAAGAGTTAGCCAGAGAAGAACCATTTTCCCGCAGAGGAGAAAGAAGCGGGAGCAGACATATTCTTGCCTTGCTGCGGGCCGACAGAATGCCAGAAGTCATGCAACGATTATGGGCGGCACAAATACAGGTACTTTTTCCCATCCTTGAGCTACAGCGCCTTTGGATCATAGAACAGCTTCGCACTCAACTGGAAAATATCGTCCAGAGAAAGCATATTGAACAGTTTAATCAAAAAGTCTGTTCTCCAGATGAGCTTGAGCTAGGAACTCTGTATTTTCTTATGGGCAAGCATGACGATGGCACCAGATGGCTCTATATCCCGGATGACGGACTCCGCAATGCCATATCCAAGCTGCGGTACTGCCGTAATCTACTCGCTCACAGGCATCAGTGTTGCAGTCCAGAAGATGTTGATTTCATTTTATCATTTGAAGAATCACGGATCTTTCCAGACAAAAACTGACTCACGCACAGACGGCCAATACGCTTGCTCATAAAATATCATTGGTAGCGATATAAAGCGTTTCAACTTTGAAAAAGGCGAAACGCGAGGCGGCGGCACGGCATCGCCCGGCCCGAAGCGAGTGGAAAAGCCGCGTTTTTTCCGCGAAACAACAGGCCGCATGGTTTGAAATGCGAAGCATGTCAAACTGAAAAAATGCTCTATGAATACAAAAATTTTTTTCTTCCTGAAGCTTCCTCCGGGGGAATTGTTATGGCTGTCGGCGTGCGGCTTCATGGTCGCGTTATGGGGCGGTGAGGTCTGGAGCGTCTTAACCGAGCCGGAGAAATATGCGTTTTTATGGGGCGGCGAGGGGCCCGTGGCCGGGGTATGGCACTATGCCTCGGAAGATCGGTATCTGTTCCATCTCGTCTGTCTTATTGTCTGGTTTCTGGCCGGGATGGCCTTGTGTCTGTGCAAAAGGGCATGCAGGCGGAAGTTACTGCTTTTGCATTGTTGTTTGAGCATGCTGTGGCTGGCGGCTGTTTACATACCCGTTGACTAGGGCCTGTTAACACAAATTTTTTAAATAATTTCAATTGATAGAATAAACAGACTGTACACACGCCACTTGTCTTTGGTGGCGGGGTCGCCTCGTATTCCTGACTCTTCCCTCGATAAAAGCGCACTGGGGAAGGGATGGGGGGCCTGGGGGGAAGGGAAAAACCTCTCGCGCCGGCAGAGGGGTTTCCCTTCCCCCCAAAACAACTTACGAATAGTGTTAACAGGCCCTAAAACTCATAAACCATATGGACATGGCCGCCGATGCTGCGGCGGGTTCCGGCGCTGCCTTCAAGGGCCATATCCAGCCGCAGGGGGGAGTGTTCGGGGGTAACGGTAAAGCCCAGTTCCACAAGGGCGCTGCTGCCGGTCATGGCTGTGGAGGGAACGGACATATGGCTGCTGCGGGAGGCGGCGCGGGCGGTTGCGTACATTTCCTGTTCCCAGGCCGCGCCCAGATAGACGCTGCCGGACGGCGACACCGCGCCGGAAAGGCGGGTGCCGCAGCGCAGGCGGCCGGAGTCCACGGCGTCAAAGTGGAAGGCGTCCCCGTTGATGGCGGTATCCTGTCCTTCCTGATGGGCGAAGAGATACTTGCCGTAGAGGTCGAGCGTCCATGTCTCGCTGAGGGGCAGGAGGCAGCCCAGTCCGGCATGTCCGCCGTAATAGGGGGTTGTCAGATCGTATTCCGCGGGGCGATCCATGTTGTCCAGCAAATCGTCGCTGCTCCATGAGGTGATTATTTCCCCGGCGCGGGCGCTGGCCTCAAGGTAGAGGCCGCGCAGCAGTCCCCGCGTGATGTCCAGCCGGGCAAGCAGACCGCCGCCCGTGTAGCGGGTATGGCCGTAGCCCTTGACGATTTCTCCCGCCGCTTCCCGCGCCGTGACGAGATTGCCGTAGCCCGTTTCAAAAAAAGCGCCCGCCAGCACATCCGCCCAGGCTGTTTCGGTATGGCGGGCAAGACCGGTCACAAGAGAGAGGCCCCGCGTCGTGACGTCGGTTTCCGCCGTCAGGCTTGCCGCGCCGCCGTAGAGCGTTGCAAAGGCGGCCCAGCCTCTGGTTTCCCGCGCTGCCGTGTCCGCAGCGCGCAGGGCCGAACCGGCAATCAGATCGCCCCCCTGATTGAGCAGCCCGGCCGCGCCGATGCGGGCCTCGGTCAGCGCGCCTGCAAGCGGATTCCCCCGGGCCCCTCCCACGCGGAGGACAATGGCGTCGTTCTCGTCGAAGATAACGCCGTCATAGATTGTGGCGTAGCCGTGCAGCAGACCCACAAGGCCGCCAATATCCGCCTTATTGATGGCCTTGCTGCTGTCCTTCACCAGCACAAAGGTTTCGCCGATGTGGACGTTCCCGCCGGTGATGATGTCCGGCAACTGGGCCGTGACTGTCGTTCCCTTGAAATCGTCCTGCCGGGCGCTGGTAACGGTGAGCATGGGAACGCCCGCGGCCGGGGTTCCCGGTGCCGGCAGGACAAAATGCAGGTTCTCAAAGCCCGCCGCCCGCGCAACCGTTCCCTGCCAGCTGTCCACAAAGAGCGTATTGCCGCTGCCCCGCGAGGAAACCGCCTGTCCGCCCACAACGCCGCCGAAAAGATTGCTTGTCGGGGCAATCCGGGCCTGTCGGCCGAGAATGATGCTGTTGCCGGCGGCGCTGCCGCCCGCCGCCGTGCGGCCGCCGATGATATCGCCGCCCGCGCTGCCGTTGTTTATCAGAATGGTATTGTATGAGGCGTTTCCCGCGCCGCTCAGATCTCCGCCTGTCAGATCTCCCTGTACCTGCCCGCCCTGCACCACGCTGATAGTGTTATGGGTGGCGCTGTTGCCGCTCGCGGTCCCCCTGGCATCGCCGCCGTGGACGTTGCCCGTGACGACGGCTCCGGCTCCCACCACGATGCTGTTGTAATTCAGGGAAACTGCCGTACCGGTGCTGGTCGAATAGCCGCCGGTGACGCCTCCCACCGTCGTATTGCTCAGATAGACGGCGTTATTGCTGGCGGAGGACCGCATTGTGTTGCTCTGCACGGAAGCCGCAATGATGTTTCCATGCGTGCCGCCTGTTATCAATATGGTGTTGTCGTCGGCAATGGCGTTCTGGTGCGTGCTGTACGCATTGCCGCCGACAATCTGTGTGACGGCGCCGCCGGATATGCTGATTCTGTTGCCGGAGACATCAACCATACCGTTGCCGGAAGCCCGCCCCCCGTAGACTTCCTCTATCGTTCCCCGCCGGATGATGACTTCGTTGCCGTAGCTGCCGACGTTGGCCGTGGCATTGTTCACGGCGCTGATTGAGCCGCCGAACACCTGATACAGCGAGCTTGTTATATCGATGGTCACATGGTTGTTTGTCGCAAGGTAGAGGCCCCCGCTTCCGCCCGAAGCGTCGGCACGGCCGCCGTAGGCGGAGGAACTGGTAATGGCGGGTGAGCCGCTGATGAACAGGCGGTTTGCCGTGGCGACGGTGTTTGACGCGCTGTAGGCATAGCCGCCGTAAATGGAGGCGGGGTTGCCCTGCATGCCGGTGATGGTAACGTTATTGGCGGCGGCCCGTGCCGCGCCGTCATCACTGCGGGCATAGCCGCCGTACACGTTGCCGCTGACGGAACCGCCGCTGATGGACAGCCGGGCGGCCTCGGCCTGTGCATCGCCGCTTTTCGGCTGGCGCTGCATACCGTAGACCTTGCCCCAGCTGCCGCCGGAGACCGTCAGATCGCCGTTGCCCACAAGATCCTCGGCCTTGAGGTTTCCGTGGTCGTCCAGCAGAAGCAGCGCCGACAGCAGCAGGGCGAATCCCAGTTTCTGAAAAAGGCGCGTATGTCTCATAAGATTCTCCTGCGGATATGGACAACAGGGGAAATTTTTTTTGTTATAACGAGATGTTATTGAGTTGCGGGGACGCCGCCGCGGCTCCCCGGCCGCCCCGGCGCGTTACTTGCGGCACGGCGTGCGGAGACGGAAAAACACGGGATAAAGAATAAAACCAGTTTTTGGCAAAATCAATATTAGTACATTAATAGCATGTCTTATCCGCCATACATGCGGCGGGTCGCCTGCCCGGCGCGGGGCATGGGGTGAGAGGGGCTGTCCTGCTCTGTCGTTGGTTTGGTTCTTCCTTGTCTTGCGGCTGCCGCCCGGCATGGGCGGCGGGTCGCCTGCCCGGCGCGGGGCATGGGGTGAGAGGGGAAAAATCCCCTCTACACCCCCTGCACCCCCGTACTCCCCTTTTGGGGGTAACGCGAAAATTGTCTCTTGAGTTGGACTGTACCCCGTCCGCCGCGTGTCGCGCGGGGCATCGGCGCGAACCTTCCCGGCCGCTTCGGCCGGGTGATGTCCGCGCCTGCTTTGGCGCTCCGTCCGCCCTTCGGGCGTCCGGGATCGCCTTCGCGCCCGCGACACGCTGCAACAGCGCAGGGGCGGAGGGGCTGGCCTCATCTGGCAGTGAAGTAGCGGAAGACCGGCGGGCGGGAGAGGGGCTGCGGGTACAGCGGGGAAATTTGCGGGGCGGGAGAGGGTCGACGAGCAAGGAGAGTGCGGGCGGCAATAAGCAAGGGAGATAGAGCGTTTCAACTTTGAAAAAGATGAAATGCGAAGGGCGGGGGAGTGGAAGAAAATCCGGCGGCAGGGGAAGAATTTTTTCCGGGGGACGGCGGAAACAAGGAAAGCGGCGGCGTTCCCGTAGCGCGCTATCCTCCAGAATAAAGCGCGCTGGGGAAGGGATGGGGGGCCTGGGGGGAAGAACTACAAGAACGCCTTTCCTTCGGAAAGGCTGGGCCCTCCCGCGCCGGCGGCGACCGGATGGCGGCCGCAGGCCGTGCCCGTTGTGACGAAGGAAGCTACGGGCATCGACAGCAGAGATGAGGGGTTTCCCTTCCCCCCAATCTTCCCCAACGTTATCAGTCATGCACATGCACGATTTTAAAGGGCGTGCCTATGAGGGCGTTGAGTTCGGCGAGGTCTTCCGGGGTGCAGGAGCAGCCGCTGAAGTGCAGGCAGAAGCGGGCGAAGCCGATCCATGTTGTTTCCAGCGCATTGAAAGGCAGGATAGTGTCGCAGCAGGGGACCCGAAGCAGAAGATCGGGGTCTTCGGGATTGGCTTCAAAGGCCTCGCTCAGTGCGGCCATGATATACTCGTCGTCCAGATCTTCGCCGCAGCGGGGGCAGCGGAAACCTTCGCCCGGCGCGGCGAAGCTCATGAGCGAACGGGAGCAGCTCATGGCCCTGCGCAGACGCCAGCCCGCGGGGGGCGGGAGCCAGGGACAGGGCGGGAAGCCCGCGGCCACCGGCCCGGTGTCTGAGGCTGACGGCCAGAAGTCCGGGCGGCGCTGCTGGGCCCGTTGCAGAAAGGCGTCCAGCCAGCGCCATGCCGCAGCGGCCTTGTCCGGTGTGATGACGACCTCGGTATCCACGGGCAAGAGCACACTGTTGCCCGACGGGAAGAGCTGGGCAAGGGGGGCGGCCGTATGCCATGCGACCGGTTCACCCGCGTTTTCGCGCAGCGCCTGCGCCGCGGCTTCCGGCTTTTCCGGGGCGGGGGACAGGCTCAGCATAAGGGCGGGCGCGGCAAAGGGCGTCTGATGCTCCCAGGGATTGCGAATCCGGTTTTCCGGCAGGTCTGCGGGCGGGGCCGGAGGAACGCCCGCGGCCGCAAGGCCCGGCTCCAGAAAATAGTCGGAATCCTGATCGCCGTCCCCGGAAAGGGGCGTGACATGCAGATGCGCTTCCCCGCCGGAGCGCAGGAGGGAAGGCGTCGCCTGCCAGATGCGGGCAATACGGCCCGCGTCGAGATAGTCCTCGGGCGCGTGGGTGAAACGGAAGGTGCAGAAACGCGGCATCCGGGCGGGGTCATGGGGCATGGGCGACTCCTTGAGCGTCAGGTTATGGAATTTTTGAAAAGCGCGCCGGGGAAGAATTACGGGAACGCCGTTCCTCTGGAAAGATCGTCCCTATTGTCCTGAAAAATTATTTATTCTAAATAGATAGTGCTAAGAGATCCTTGCCGTATGTTCCCGTTCCCAT
>CAMBWG010000128.1 GCA_945871415.1 uncultured Desulfovibrio sp. | reverse complement strand
CCGCGCACAAACAGCATCAGCGGCTCAAGACCGTACGGCTCAAGAAAGGCCGTGAGCTGATCGCCCCACGGTCCCCAGAACATGGTGCCCCAGAAGCCCGCGCAGACACTGACGATCCATTTATAGGCAATCCACGTATATTTGAAAAAGCCGATGGACGTAAAGACGGAATAGAAAATACCCGTCAGCACGCAGCCCGCCAGACCGGGCATGACAACCCAGGTGTCAATAAAGTGCAGGCAGTAGGCCACGACCGAAATAGTGGCCGGATCATCCAGCGACAGCTTGAGAAAGCTGAGCGCCTGCATGGAAATGGCTCCGCCGGCCCATGCCGTGGCCGACAGCAGATGAATGGCCTTGGTCGTCTTGATGACGATGTTTTCCCGCGCGCTGACGCCGCGCCCCGTCGTGCCATAACTCCTTACCTTTTCGTCAAGCATCTTCATCTCCTAAACATTTTTAAACCATACGACCAGCCGTTTCGCTGAAAAAACACGTTTTTCCGCACAGTTCGGGACGGGCGGCGCTGAGCCGCAGCCTCGCGTTCTGCCATCGTCAAAGGCAAAACGCACTCTATGCCGCATAACCGCGAATCCGGATCAGGCATTCCGAATATACAGGTCCAGCCGCCGCACGGCTTCCCGGAGGTTTTCAATGGAATTGGCATAGGACAGCCGCAGGAAACCTTCCGTCCGGCTGCCGAAATCAATGCCCGGCGTCACGCCTATATGGGCCTTTTCCAGCAGATCAAAAGCCAGCGCGCGGGAATCCGTTCCCAGATGACGGGCGTTGATCAGCATATAGAACGCGCCTCTCGGCTCGACGGGAATGCGGAAGCCCAGCTTAGGCAGCGCCTCCAGCAGAAAGCGCCGCCGCTCGTCGTAAATCTCGTGCATACGCTGCACATCGGCGTCGGCACAGGTCAGGGCAGCGATACCGGCCCGCTGTACGGCGCTGTTGGTGGACAAAAAGAAGTTCTGCATCAGCGCCTGCATGGGACGCACCAGCGAACGCGGCACAATCAGATAGCCCAGACGCCAGCCCGTCATGGCAAAGGCCTTGGAAAAACCGCCGATGACAACCGCATTGTCCGTATATTCCAGAATGGAATGCTCCTCGGCGTCACCGTAGGTCAGGCCGTGATAAATCTCGTCGGAAATGATCAGCGGCCCCAGTTCGGCCAGCGCCCGCATGCGGGCCGGTTCCAGCACAATACCCGTGGGATTGCACGGCGAATTTATCAGAATGGCGCGGGTCGCGGCCGTCACATGGGACGCGGTTTCTTCCGGGCGGAACTGAAAGCCCTCCTCCTCGCTGGTCGGCACCAGCACCGGCACGCCGCCGGCAAAACGCACAAAGTTCGGATAGCATGCATAACAGGGGTTGGAAAGAATGACCTCGTTGCCCGGATCAAGCAGCGCCGAAAAAAGCAGCATCATGGCCGGAGACGATCCGGGGAAGATCAGCACCTGATCCGGATGCAGGCGCACGCCGTAGCGCCGCGCGTAAAAGCCGGCAAGAGCCTCGCGCAGATCGCAGTCCCCCAGCGAGTGCGTATAATGGGTGTAGCCTGCGTCCAGCGCCGCCACAGCCGCATCCCGGATACAGGAGGGCGTGGCAAAATCGGGCTCTCCCAGTTCAAGATGAATGACAGGCGTACCCTGTCGCTCAAGCTGCTGGGCGCGCTCCAGCACTTCCATGGCCAAGAACGGCGAAACGCCGTCAACTCTCTGCGCCGTCATGAAACCTTCCTTCCGGGCGGCATGCCGCCTGATTGTTCGTCTGCGGGCCCGGACGTTGTGCCGCCGGGCAGCGGGACGAGCATACGCTTCTCGCCGCTCCTCGCCAAGTTCCACATAATCTACATTTTTATAGATTTATGGACAGACAGCGCCTCAAACGCTCCTGCCGCGCCCCGCCAGAGACGCCGCAGTGCGCGACAACGCAGTGGATTTCAAGGTAATAAAGAAAAAAGGCACGTGCCTGTCCGTCATCATGCCGTGCCCGGCCCAAAATCAGCCCCGGATGCGCCCCGCAGGCTGCTGACAGCGGCCGGACAACTTTCAACATTTCTGTAACTTTTTCATCTTTCTAAAAAAACAACATATTTTCACCATGATACTGCATATTCACAGGCTGGAGTCCGCCCTTGCGCTCCCGGCTTTCGACATTTTCGTTGAAAAATACGCCATTGTTTTGCCATAACGGAAGGCATCCGCGCCGCAGTGAGGAAAACTTTTTATTTTTATATGTGAATCAAACAAGTTATGTAATAAAATACATTTTCGGCACGCTTCCTGCTTAAAGGCGGATACCCCGAATGAATGTGCAATGTCCTCCCCGAGACAATGTTTCTTCAAGGAGCATTTCTTATGAGTTCCGCTCGAACCAAGGCCCTGCTCGCCGCCGCCCGACGCGCCCCGCTGACCGGGCTGGCTCCTCAGCCCGACACCGCTTTCGGCTGCGATGTCTTTGGTCTGGATGTCATGCGCAAGCGTCTGCCGCGCAAGCTCTGCAAGGAGCTGGCGGGCATTCTGCAACGGGGAGAGCGTCTTGACCCTTCCATTGCCGATGTGGTGGCCAACGCCATGAAGGACTGGGCCATGGAGCTCGGCGCAACCCATTATACGCACTGGTTCCAGCCCATGACCGGCCTCACGGCCGAAAAGCATGACGCCTTTCTTGCGCCTGCCGGAGAAGGCAGAGCCATCAGTGAATTTTCCGGCAAGACGCTGATTTGCGGGGAGCCCGACGCCTCCTCCTTCCCGTCCGGGGGCATCCGCTCCACCTTTGAGGCGCGCGGCTATACGGCATGGGACCCGTCGGTTCCCGCCTTTATCCTGCGCGGCCCCTATTCGGCGACGCTGCATATTCCGTCCTTTTTTTATTCCTATTCCGGCGAGGCGCTGGATCGCAAGATTCCTCTGCTCCGCTCCATTGATGCCCTGTCGCGGCAGGCGGTGCGCGTCCTGCGCCTGTTCGGCAACGAAACGGCCGGTCGCGTCACGCCCATGGTCGGCCCGGAACAGGAATATTTTCTGGTGGATAAAGGCCTTGCCAGTCTGCGCCCCGATCTCCTGCTGACCGGCCGCACCCTCATCGGCGCGCCGTCGCCCAAGGGGCAGGAGATGGAGGATCACTATTTCGGCGCCATTCCCGCCCGCGTCATGAGCTTTATGCAGGATGTGGAAAATGCGCTGATCGCGCTGGGCATTCCGGCCAAGACGCGCCACAACGAAGTGGCTCCCGGTCAGTTTGAGCTGGCCCCGGTCTATGAAGAGGCCAATATCGCCTGCGATCACAACATGCTGACCATGAATCTGCTGCGCCACATTGCGCCGCGTCACGGTTTCCTCTGTCTGCTGCACGAAAAGCCCTTTGCGGGCATCAACGGCAGCGGCAAGCACAATAACTGGTCCCTGTGCGATTCCGACGGGCAGAATCTGCTCAACCCCGGTTCCACGCCGCGCGACAATGCTCAGTTTCTTGTCTTCCTGGCGGCCGTGCTGCGGGCCGTGCACAAGCATGCGGCCGCGCTGCGTCTGGGAGCCATCGGCGCGGGCAACGATCACCGTCTGGGCGCCAACGAAGCCCCGCCGGCCATCATCTCCGTCTATCTGGGCGAACAGCTGACCGAGGTCCTGGACGGCATCGTCAACGGCAAACCCGCCGCGCCCGGCAAGTCCGGCCGCATGGAAATCGGCGTGTCTCCGCTGCCGCCGCTGCCCGTGGATCTTTCTGACCGCAACCGGACAAGCCCCTTTGCCTTTACGGGCAACAAGTTCGAGTTCCGCGCCGTGGGATCCTCCAGTTCCATTGCTCCGGCCAATATCGCCATCAATGCGGCCGTGGCCGATGCGCTGGGCGATATTGCCGACGAGCTGGAAGCCATGATCGCCGCCGGACAGAACCTGAACACGGCCTTACAGGAATTGCTGCCGCGTCTCTTCCGCGAGCACATGCCCGTTGTCTTCAACGGTAACGGCTATGGCGACGCCTGGCCCGTCGAGGCCGCCCGCCGGGGCCTGCCCAACTATCGCGGCACGGTGGAAGCCCTCGAACATTACAACGATCCCGAGGTCAAGGGCCTCTTTGTCCGTCAGGGCATCCTGAGCGAACGTGAAGTGGAAGCCCGCTGCTCCATCCTGCTGGAAAACTACGCCAAGACGGTCATCATCGAGGGCCGCACGCTGGCCGACATTCTCCGCAGCCGCGTCATCCCCGAAGGAGCGCGCGCCCAGAAGGAAGCCGCCGCGCTGGCCTGCGCCACGCAGGAAGCTCTGGGAGACGCCGCGGCCGAACGTGCGGCTCTGGAAAGCCTGCGCCGGCACATGCTTGCTCTGCGGACGGCGACGGACGACCTTGAAAAGGCGCTGGCCGAAGCACGGCGCGCCGATGACGACATGACGGCGGTCCGGCGGGCCCGGGATATGGTCATCCCCGCCATGCAGGCCTGCCGCGTCGAAGCCGACGCGCTGGAGCGCCTCGTGGACGACGCCGAATGGTCGCTTCCCAAGTATCAGGAACTGCTCTGGATTCATTAGAGCGTTTCAACTTTGAAAAAGGTGAAACGCGAGGCGGCGGCGCAAGGAAGGGCACCCGCGCAGGCCGCGACACCAGAACGGTTCGCATATTGCCGGGTCCGGGGCGGCACAGCCCGGGGGGGACATGACGCTGTCCCGGATTCGGCTTTCAGCATCGTCACGATGCCGGGGGGGCACGGACGATGCGCGGAGCTCCCGTAGGCTCCGTAGTCGGGCGTCGGACGGCCGGGCCGTCCGGCGCCTGACATGCCGGGAAGTCTTTACAAGCCTTCATGGCGACACTATCAATAACCAGTTACCCGAAGAAATTTTTTACGAAGGATATGATCGCCATGAATGAACCCCTCAAGTTTACCAAGATGCAGGGTCTCGGCAACGACTACGTCTATGTCAACGGCTTCAGCCAGACCGTCAACGATCCCGCGGCGCTGGCGAAGCGCATCAGTGACCGTCATTTCGGCATCGGTTCCGACGGGCTGGTGCTAATTCTGCCCTCCCGGACCCAGGACGTGCGTATGCGCATGTTCAACCCCGACGGCAGCGAAGCCGAGATGTGCGGCAACGCCATCCGCTGCGTGGGCAAATACGTGCACGATCACGGTATCAGCACCAAGGACATGCTGCGCGTGGAAACCGGCGCGGGCGTCAAGATTGTTCGTCTGATTAAGGAAGGCGGCGAAGTCTGCGGCGCCACCGTGGACATGGGCGAACCCATCCTTGTCCCTGCCGACATTCCCGCCCTTCTGCCCGAAGGCGCACAGGGAGATCGTTTTCTCTCCCTGCCCGTCGCGGTGGACGGCAAGGACTACGCCGTAACGGCCGTTTCCATGGGCAATCCGCATGCCGTTGTTTTCATGGACGGCATCGATGACCTGGATCTGCCTGTCATCGGTCCCAAATTTGAAAATCATCCGCTCTTCCCTCAGCGTACCAATACCGAGTTTGTGGAAGTCGTCAACGAAGCGCGCGTTCGCATGCGCGTCTGGGAACGCGGCACAGGAGAGACCCTGGCCTGCGGTACGGGCGCCTGCGCCGTGGCCGTGGCCTCCTTCCTCAACGGCCGCACCGGCCGTATTGTGGAAGTGGAGCTGCGCGGCGGTCTCCTGCGCATCAAGTGGGATGAAACCGACGGGCATGTGTATATGACCGGCCCCGCGGCGACCGTCTACGACGGAACCTTTTACCTGTAGGCATACGGCGGGCCCGCCCCCGCGGGCCTTCCCGAGCCTTGGAGCGTTTTGCCTGTGAAAAGGCGGAACGCGAGGCGGCAACACAGCGCCGCCCGGCCCGACGTGAGCGGAAAACTGTTTTTTTCAGCAGAACGACAGGCCGTATGGTCTGAAACGCACAGCTTTTCAGACTGAAAATATTCCAGGGTCCCGAACGCCCTGTGAGACCGACACCCCCCAAAAGTCCTGTCCCCCCCTGGCGGCAGGTGAAGGAGCCCAATGACCACCATCAACCCCAACCTGCTCAAGCTGCAAAGCAACTACCTTTTTGCCGATATTGCCCGCAAGGTGGCGGCCTACAAGGAAAGCCACAAGGACAAGCGCGTCATCAGCCTCGGCATCGGCGACGTGACCCGTCCGCTGGTTCCGGCCGTCATCAACGCCCTGCACAGCGCCGTGGATGAAATGGGCCGTGCGGAAACCTTCCACGGCTACGGCCCCGAACAGGGCTACGCCTTTCTGCGCGACGCCATCGTCGCCAACGACTACGCGCCTTACGGCGTCCGCATCGACGCCGACGAAATCTTCATCAGCGACGGCGCCAAGTGCGACGTGGGCAATTTTCAGGAGCTCTTTTCCGCCGACAGCATCGTAGCCGTGACCGACCCCGTTTATCCCGTCTATGTGGATTCCAATGCCATGGCGGGACGCGCGGGTGAGCCCGGCCCCGACGGCTGGAGCCGTCTCGTCTACCTCCCCTGCACCCGGGAAAACGACTTTGTGCCGGATTTCCCCAAGACCCGGCCGGATATGATCTATCTCTGCTACCCCAACAACCCCACGGGCACGGTGCTGTCGCGCGCCGCCCTTCAGGGCTGGGTGGATTACGCGCGGCGCGAAGGCTGCGTCATTCTGTATGATTCCGCCTATGAAGCCTTCATCACCGAACCCGACGTGCCGCACAGCAT
>CAMBWG010000127.1 GCA_945871415.1 uncultured Desulfovibrio sp. | reverse complement strand
TGTTGATGAAGATTTCGCAGTCCTTTTCGTCGAAGTAGCCGGAGGGCTCCAGCACAGGACGGATGACATGCTTCTTGACGGCTTCGATGATGTCGTCCTGCGAGGCCGAGGCAGCATGCTGGGTGGAGACCACCACGTTGTTGATGCGTACGGGCTTGCCGTCCTGATATTCAAAGGAAACCTGAGTCTTGCCGTCGGGACGGAAGAAGGGCACGGTGCCGTCCTTGCGCACGCGGGTCAGCTGCTGCGAAAGCTGATGGGCCCAGTAAATGGGGGCGGGCATGAGCGTGGCGGTTTCATTGCAGGCAAAACCGAACATCATACCCTGGTCGCCCGCGCCCTGATCTTCGGGGAGCGCACGAAGCACGCCCTGGGCGATATCCGGGGACTGGTGGTCGATGGAAGAGATGACGGCGCAGGTATCGGCGTCAAAGCCCATGTCCGAGCTGGTATAGCCGATTTCGCGAATGGTCTGGCGCACGACCTTGGGAAGATCCGCGTAGCCCTTGGTGGTGATTTCGCCGGCAATGACGGCCATGCCCGTCGTCACCAGCGTTTCGCACGCCACGTGCGCATCGGGATCCTGCTCCAGCAGGGTATCCAGCACGGCATCGGAAATCTGGTCGGCCACCTTGTCGGGATGGCCTTCGGTCACGGATTCGGAAGTAAAGAAATATTCGCCTTTGGTCTGCATAGGGGTCTCCTCAGGAAAGTGCGCAATGCGCGTTCCGCAACAGCGGTCGATTACAGGGTCAACAGAATATTGTCGAGAAGGCGGGCTTTGCCCATACGCACGGCGCAGGCCATGAGCGCGGGTTTGCCGGCCTCCAGCGTATCGAGGGGCTGCAGGGACTCGGGATCGACAACGGCCAGATAATCAAGCCGGCCCAGCGTCAGAAATTCCGCCCAGTGCACCAGAACGGCATCGCGCAGCACCTTGACGCGCGCTTCGCCGCGGGACGCCAGCGCCCGGGCGGCCTGAAGGCCGCGTTGCAGTTCGGGAGCCTGCGCGCGCTCCTCCGGCGTCAGATAGACGTTGCGCGACGACAGCGCCAGTCCGTCAGCTTCGCGGACAATGGGGCAGGTTTCAATCTGGACCGGCACATTAAGATCACGCACCATGCGACGCAGAATGGCCTGCTGCTGCCAGTCCTTCTGGCCGAAAACGGCCTTGTCGGCCTGCGTCAGCATGAACAGCTTCATGACAACTGTGCAGACGCCGCGAAAATGGGTCGGTCTGGACAGGCCGCACAGGCCGTGCGACAGCTCCGGCACTTCCACCCACGTGGCGTGATCGGACGCGTACATGCTGCCGTCCTCGGGAATGAACAGCACGTCCGCCCCGTGACGCCCGGCAATGGCGGCATCCCGCTCGTGATCGCGCGGATATGCGGCCAGATCCTCGTTGGGGCCGAACTGGGTCGGGTTGACAAACAGGCTCACCACCATACGTTTTGCCCGTGGACGCGCATGCTCCATCAGGCTCTCGTGTCCCGCGTGGTAGTAACCCATGGTGGGCACAAGGATGATATCCTCGCCCTGCGCATGCCATTGGCGGCACTGGGCCGCCAGTTCCTGGGGTGTGGTTAATATCTGCATATCAAGTTATGGTAATATAGTTGCTGGGAGCTTCTTTATACATGGCGCACGGCGTCTTGTAAAGCACAAGCTTGCCTTCTCTCCCGCCGGGCGCTCTTTTCGTCCGGGGAAAAAGCGGCTATGCTGCCGCCATGAAATCCACTGACGACGACTTTTCCTTTACCGCCGAACCCGCCGCTCCCTGCGCCGGGAGCTGTCCGCTGGCCCGTATCCCCGAACCGGTCTGGAAGTACTGGTTGCATCTGCCGTTTCGCAGGCGCCATCCCTGGCTGTATCGTCTGGGCATACTGCTGCTGGTGATGCTGCTGCTTCTGACGGTGGCGGTGGCGAGCGACGATGAAACATTCGGTGATGACGGCATCGCCGTGGTGTCCGTTTCCGGCCCCATCCTCGATATTGGTTCCCAGCTGGACTGGATACGCAAGATTTCCGACAATCCGCGCATCAAGGGGGTGCTGCTGCGGGTGGATTCGCCCGGCGGCGGCGCCGCGGCGTCTCAGGAACTTTATACGGCTCTGAAGGGCCTGGCCGCGACGCGGCCCGTGGCGGTATCCATGGGCAGTACGGCCGCTTCCGGCGGCGTTATGGTGGCCATGGCGGGCTCGCGCATCTTTGCCAATGCGTCCACGGTCACGGGCAGCATCGGCGTGCGCATGGATATTCCGCAGCTCGGGCCGCTGCTGGACAAAATCGGCATCGGGCAGGAGACGCTGACGACAGCGCCTTACAAGGACGCCGGATCGCCGCTGAAGCCCCTTACCCCGGAACAGCGCGCCTATTTCAAGGCCGTGCTGGACGACATGCACGCTCAGTTTGTGGATATTGTGGCCACGGGGCGCAAGATGCCCCGCGATACGGCCGCGGCACTGGCGGACGGTCGCATTTTTACCGGGCGCGAAGCCCTGCGTCTCGGCCTTGTGGACGAGCTGGGCGGGCAGGCGGAGGCTCTGCGCTGGCTTGCCGCCGAATGCGGCGTTCCCGCCCGGCGGCCCCTGGTCCGCAAGCCCGCGGAAGGCCCCTGGCTGGAGCGTCAGCTGAAAACCTGGTTCGGGCTGGCTCTGTCCACGCTGGAGCGCGCGCCCGCACCGGCCTTTCTCTATCAGCTGTAGAGCGTTTTGCCTTAACTCCCTTTGTCAACACCCCTGACGGGTTTAATCTTTTTCTGGAGCCACTATGTCCGGCAATACCTTTGGGCGTCTGCTGCGCCTGACCACCTATGGAGAATCTCATGGCGCGGGGCTCGGAGGCATACTCGACGGCTGCCCCGCAGGCCTGCCCCTGAGTGAAGAAGACCTGCAGCGGGAGCTTGACCTGCGCAAGCCCGGCAGCGGCCCCACGGCTACGTCGCGCAAGGAATCGGATACGGTACGCATTTTGTCCGGCGTCTTTGAGGGCGTCACCACGGGTACGCCCATAGCCTTCCACATTGCCAACGAGAATCAGCGTTCCCGCGATTACGGCAATCTGGCGGATATTTTCCGGCCGGGTCATGCGGACTGGAGCTATTTTCACAAGTACGGCGTGCGCGACTATCGCGGCGGCGGCCGTTCTTCCGGTCGTGAAACCGTCGCCCGTGTGGCCGGGGGGGCCATTGCCGCAAAGCTGCTGGCAACCCGGGGTATCCGGGTGCTGGGCGCCTGCATCGAGCTGGGCGGCAGTGCCGTGCCCCCGCAGGATATCGACATGGACGGCGCGCAGTCCCGTCCCTATTTTGCCGCTTCGGACGGTGCCCCGGAGCACTGGGACGCGCGCGTTGAAGAGGCCCGTCAGGCTCACGACACCCTGGGCGGCATTGTGCAGATCGTGGCGCGCGGCGTGCCCGCAGGACTCGGGGAACCGGTCTTTGACAAGCTGGATGCCGTGCTGGCCTACGCGCTGATGAGCGTGGGCGCCGTCAAGGGCGTGGAAGTGGGCGAAGGCTTCAACAGCGTCTGGCTCATGGGCTCGCAGAATAACGATCCTCTCCAGCCCGGCCCGGATAACGACATGAGCGGCCGCGACAACTTCGCCGCTAATCACGCCGGCGGTATTCTGGGCGGCATTTCCACCGGACAGGATATTGTGCTGCGCGTGGCGGTCAAACCCATTGCCTCCATTCCGCAGGAGCAGCAGACCATCGACAGAAACGGCAATGCCGCCTCCGTGCTGATCGGCGGCCGGCACGATCTGTCGGCCATACCCCGCATCGTTCCCGTGCTTTCCGCCATGACGGCCCTTACGCTGGCCGACATGCTGCTGATGCAGGAGCGGATGATCTGCGGCAGGGATGCGCGCTGATGACCGATCTTCCTCTGCTTTCCAACCCCGATGTCGCGGAGCTGACCGGTACGCTGGAGCGAGTGGTCTTCCACAATGAGGAAAACGGCTATACCGTCTTCCGCCTTGTGCCGGATTCCGCTCTGCCCGGGGAAGCCAGGGTCAAGGGCGCGCCCCCGCGCGGCGTCAGTCGTGATCCCGTGACCTGCGTCGGCCATACCGTCAGTCCGCAGGCCGGAACCCATGTGCGCGTGGAAGGGCGCTGGGTCAACAATCCGCGTTTCGGCCGCCAGCTGGAGTTTTCGCATCTTGAGGAAATGCTGCCCGTCACCAGCGAGGGCATCCGGCTCTATCTTGCCTCGGGGTTGATCAAGGGCGTGGGGGAAAGTCTGGCCGGGCGCATCGTGGACGCCTTCGGCGCGGACACCATCCGCATTCTGGACGAAGAGCCGGATCGTCTGCTTGCCGTGCACGGGGTGGGCAAGAAGGGGCTGCAACGCATCAAGGAAAGCTGGGCCGCGCACAGAGGCATCCGCGATCTCATGCTCTTTCTGCAGCCGCACGGCATTACGCCCGCCTATGCCGTGCGCATCTACCGCGCCTACGGGGCCGACGCGCTTCAGGTGGTGCGCGAAAACCCCTACCGGCTGGCTATGGATATTCACGGCATCGGCTTTGTGACGGCCGATGCCGCGGCCCGCAAGCTCGGCTTTACGGAGCTGCACCCCCTGCGCGTGCAGGCGGGGATTTTGTATCTGCTGCAAAAGGCCTCGGACGACGGACACGTCTATCTGCCGCAGGCCGAGCTGGAAGAAGCGGCCTGCGCCCAGCTTGGCGTGGATGAGCTGCTGGTGCGCGACGCCCTGAACTCGCTGGAGGAGGACGGGCGCATTGTGCGCGAAGACCCGGAAGAAGCGGGTACCCCCGCTCCCGGTGACGAGGGGCTGCGGGACGAAGGTCCGGGCGTCTACCTCCGGCGCTTTCATCATTACGAATCCAAAATCGCCTTTTACCTTCGTCGTCTCCTGCATGCGCCCAAGTCGGTACGCTTTCCCGACGCCGACGCGCTGGTGGAGAAGATTACCTCGGCCCTGCCCATCACCCTTGCGCCGGAGCAGCTCGAGGCCGTGCGCACGGCCGCCCGCAGCAAAGTCATGGTGCTGACCGGCGGCCCCGGCACCGGTAAGACCACCATCATCAACGCCATCATCAATCTGTTTGCGGAAGTGCGCGCAAAGATCCTGCTGGCGGCCCCCACCGGCCGTGCCGCCAAGCGTATGAGCGAAACAACCCGGCGCGAAGCCCGCACCATCCATCGCCTGCTGGAATACAGTCCCAAGGAGGACGGTTTTGCCCGCAACGAGGATACCCCGCTGGCCTGCGCTCTGCTTGTCGTCGATGAAGCGTCCATGATGGACGTGCAGCTTTTTTATCATCTGCTCAAGGCCGTGCCGCTGGGCGCCACCGTCATTCTCGTGGGGGACGTGCATCAGCTGCCCTCCGTGGGGCCGGGCAATGTGCTTGCCGACATTATTGCTTCCCGCGCCGTCCCGGTGGCGGAACTGACGGAAATTTTCCGTCAGTCGGCCGAAAGTGAAATCATCTGCAATGCGCATCTGATCAACAAGGGCGAAGTGCCGTCGCTGGAATCCAGCAAGGATCGTCTGTCTGATTTTTATTTTATTCGTCAGAGTCCTCCCGAAAAGGCCGCCGACATGATTGTCGATCTGGTGCGGAACCATATTCCCCGCCGTTTTGGTCTGGACCCCGTGGACGATATTCAGGTGCTTACGCCCATGATCAAGGGAGAAGTGGGCGCTGCCGCCATGAATCATCGTCTTCAAGAGGCCCTCAACCCCAACGGTCTGGAGGTGCGCAAGGGCGAGCGTTCCTTTCGGCTGCACGACAAGGTCATGCAGATTCGCAATAACTACGACAAGGACGTGTTCAACGGCGACATGGGCCGCATTTCCCATATGAGTCCTTCCGAACGCACGCTGAGCGTGGACTTTGATGGTCGCGTTGTGCCCTACGACTTTGACGATCTCGACGAGCTCTCTCCGGCTTACGCCATTTCCATTCACAAGTCGCAGGGCTCGGAATATCCCGCCGTCGTCATTCCGCTCATGATGCAGCACTATGTGCTGCTGCAACGTAATCTCGTTTATACCGGCGTTACCCGCGGCAAGCGGCTGGTCGTGCTGGTGGGCGAAAGCCGCGCTCTGCACATGGCCGTCAAAAACAACAAGACCCGTAAGCGCCATACCCGCCTCGCTCTGCGTCTGCGCGGCGTCGATTAGCGCCGCTGTGCGGGCGGGACGGCTGGCTGGGTGTTTTTCCGGGGGGAAGGGAGGACCCCTTTTGGAAAAGGGGCCCTCCCTTCCCCCCCGGGACCCCCCATCCCTCCTCCGAAAACTTTTATTCTGGTCCCTCGACAATGCGGGGCTTCGAGCGCGCTTCATCTGCCGCACGTCCCCCGGTTGCGCGAACAGCGGAACCAGCCCCGCAACGGGGCTGGTTCTGTTTTTATGGCGAGGCGGCGGCACAGCGCCGCCCGGCCAAAATTGGGCGGAAAAACCGCGTTTTTTCCGCGAAACGACGGCGTATGGTTTGAAGCATAACGCGTCTCAACTGAAAATGCTCATAAAAAACGGCCCCGTATGCAGGGCATACGGGGCCGTTTTTTATGAGTTCGGGGGCTATTATCCCGGAGTGCGCTTTTCCCGGACAGAGGCTCGGGAAAGGTAGGTTGTATTTTTTATTCTCCGGGAGACGGCTGCCACGGGGAAAGCGACGGCGTCGCCGTAACGCTTCATTGTTCTGAATCAAGCGCGCTGGGGAAGGGATGGGG
>CAMBWG010000126.1 GCA_945871415.1 uncultured Desulfovibrio sp. | reverse complement strand
AGCAGGGCGAGCCGCTCGACGCCGTGCTCATGCGCGCCCGTCCCCTCAAGAACATCATGGCGGATATGGAACGCGAATTTCTGCGCCGCGCCATCGAAGTGCACGGCTCCATCCGTAAGGTTGCGGAAATGTTTCAGGTCAACCGAAGCACCATTTTCCGCAAGCTGCACGGAGAAAACGACAAGACACGAGAAGGAAAGCAGTCATGATGAATCCGCAGTTGCAGACCCTGCTCCGCGAGGCGGAAGACGCGGCCCGCGAACGCCGCCACGCCCTGCTGACGGCAGAACACCTGCTGCTGGTCGCCGCCGGGAATCAGGAGGCCAGAGCCCTGCTCTCGGCCTGCGGGGTCGGCGTGACGCTGCTGCGCATCGAAATGGCCGAATACCTGGCAACCCATGTGACGCGCCTCCCGGCACAGGAACCTTTAACGCCGCTGCCGCATGACGCGGCCCTGACACGCGCGCTGCGCGCGCCGGGTATCGAAACGCCCGCTTTTGCCGACGCCCTGCGCGCGCTGCTGACAACACTGCTGCTTGAGGAACGGAGCTTCGCGGCCTACTGCCTCCTGCGACAGGGCCTTGACGCGGAAACCCTGCGCCGGCCGCCGATGCCGGAAGCGCCGCAGACCGCTCCGGCCTTTGCGCCCGCCGGACGGGATACCGCCGCCCCGTCACCCGCGGAGGCGCTGGCGACCTATGCCGACGATCTCACGGAACGGGCCCGCAAGGGGCTGCTGGATCCGCTGGTGGGCCGGGAACGCGAACTGGAGCGCGCGCTGGAGGTGCTCTGCCGCCGTCGCAAAAACAATCCGCTCTTTGTGGGCGATGCGGGCGTGGGCAAGACCGCCATGGCCGAAGGCCTGGCCCTGCGCGTTGTTGAGGGGCGCGTGCCGCCCCGTTTTCGAAATCTGCACATCTATGCGCTGGATATGGGACGGCTGATGGCGGGCACGCGTTTTCGCGGTGACTTTGAAAGCCGCCTCAAGGCCATTGTGGACGCGCTCAAGGCCCGCGACGACGCCGTACTCTTCATTGACGAACTCCACACCCTTGTGGGCGCGGGCGCAACCGCCGACAGCGCCATGGATGCCTCCAACCTGCTCAAGCCCGCGCTGTCGCTGGGCCAGCTGCGCTGCATGGGTTCCACTACGCACGAGGAGTTCCGGCGCTGTCTGGAAAAAGATAAAGCCCTTGCCCGCCGCTTTCAGCGCATCGACATCGGCGAACCCTCTCCCGCCCAGTGCGTGGCCATTCTGGAGGGGCTCACGTCCCGCTACGCCGAGCATCACGGCGTTTCCTATCCTCCCGCCGTCCTGCGGGCCACGGTTGACCTTTCAGTACGCTACCTCCATGACCGCATGCTGCCCGACAAGGCCATCGACGTGATGGACGAAAGCGGCGCGGCCGTCTCCATGAAGCCGAACCATCGCCCCGGCGCGCCCGTGCGCGTGCGCGATGTGGAGCGTGTCGTCGCCCGCATGGCCGGGGTCCCCGCACACAGCGTTTCCTTACGCGAACGCGTGCGTCTGGCCACGCTCGAAGAGGATCTGCGACGGGAAATCTTCGGACAGGACGAAGCCGTGCGCGCCGTCAGCAAAGCCATCCTGCGTTCCCGGGCCGGTTTCAGCGGCGCCCGCCGCCCCGCCGGAGCCTTTCTTTTCTGCGGCCCCACCGGCGTGGGCAAGACGGAACTTGCCAAAGCTCTCGCCCGGCTGCTCGGGCTGGACTTTCTGCGTTTCGACATGAGCGAATATATGGAAGGGCACAGCGTCTCCCGCCTCATCGGCGCGCCTCCCGGCTATGTCGGCCATGAGCAGGGCGGTCTGCTGACCGAGGGCGTGCGGCGCAGCCCGCACTGCGTCCTTCTGCTGGACGAACTGGAAAAGGCTCATCCCGATATCTTCAACCTGCTGCTGCAGGTCATGGACGACGCAAGCCTGACCGACGCTCTGGGCCGTCGCACCGACTTCCGGCATGTCATCCTGATTATGACCTCCAATGCCGGGGCCTACGAAATGCAGCGCGCCACGGTCGGTTTCGCCGAACGCAAGACCTCCGAGGCCGCGCGACGCGGCCGCATGGCCGTCAACAACGCCTTCGCGCCGGAATTCCGCAACCGCCTCGACGGCATTATTTCCTTCCAGAGCCTGGCTCCCGAGCTCATGAACGCCATTGTCCGCAAATTCCTGCGCGACATTACCGACGAGCTCGGACGCCGCCGCATTCAGCTTTCCATCAGCGATGACGCCGTAGCCTGGCTTGCCCGCGAAGGACATGACCCCGATATGGGCGCGCGTCCTCTGCGGCATCTGATCCGAACGGAAATAGAAGATCGCCTTGCCGCGGAAATTCTTTTCGGCAAACTCAAAAAAGGCGGCAAAGCCCGCATTGTGACGGACGGGAACGGTCTGGAACTCGAAACAGACGCGGCATCATAGAGCATCTTCAGTTTGAAATGCTTCGCATTTCAAACCATAAGGCCTGTTCGTTTTGGTAAGTTGTTTGGGGACAAGGCCCCCACCCTTCCCCCAACGCGCTTTTTCAGGGCGTTTCAACTTTGAAAAAGGTGAAATGCGAGGCGGCGGCACAGCGCCGCCCGGTCCAAAGTGAGCGGAAAAAACGCGTTTTTCCGCAAAACAACAGGCCGTAAAACGCTCCAGACGAAAAAAGCGGGGGAGTTCCGCAAAGGACTCCCCCGCAATCGAAAACGTCAGCCATTTTTACGGGCACACCAGCGTCGCCAGGCATTCAGAAGCAACCCGGCCTGTACGGGCAGATGCTGCTGCCGGCAGTAGTTCTTCTCCATCAATGCGCGCCCTTCCCGCTGCATGGTGTGCAGCCGCGCAGGCTGCTCCAGCAGCCCCAGAACCGCCGCCGTCATATCTTCCAGACTGCTGCCCTCGCACAGGCAGACGCAGTCCTCATGCGTCAGCACTTCCCGCAGAATGCCGCTCGCCGGCAGCACCAGCGCCGCGCCGCAGCTCATGGCTTCGAGCATACAGGAAAAAAAGGGAGAAGGCGGCTCCAGCATGGCAAAGAGAGACGCCGCACACAATAAATCTCTGTAGGAGTCGTCATCAATAAAATCAAGGAGATGTATGCGCGAACGGCTGCATTCCGGCAGGGCTTCCCAGCCCGGCAGCAGCGCGGACCAGACATTACGGCCGCCGCACAACAAAAAAATATGCGCCTGCGGACGCTGCATCAGCAGCATGTACATGGCCGCCCATAGGGGTGCGTTTCTGGGAAAGTCCGCCGACCGCACGCTGAAGACAAGCACCTCCCCCGCCCTGCTGTAGACCTGCCCTTCATGCTCGAAAGGACGCGCGGCAGCCGGACTGAAAAAAAGCGTATCCACACAGGGGGGCAGGATGTCGATATGATCGGCAATAAAAGGCGGATACTGCTGTCGCTGCCCCTGAGACAGCGTAAAAAGATAGTCTGCGTCCACCACCAGCTTGGACTGGGTCAGCAGCTGCACCGCCCGCTGGTAGGGGGTCCCGCCGGCGCAGAGATCGCGCGGCACGGCCACCCAGTCCAGATAGGCTGCAAGAAAATTATTGGGAAAGACCTCCCGCGTCAGCATGCTGACCCCCATACCGGACGAAGTCACGATGATATCGGGATCAAAACCGTCATCGCGCAGACGCAGCAGGCTTTCATGCATGGCATCGCCGCGCAGAAAGGCCCGTTGCAACTCCCGGGCGGCATCTTCCCGCCGCCCGCCCGAAGCCGGGGCCGCGCGTCTTTCCCGCGTCTTGCGCACCCGCAGACGGCGCACGCCGGGCAGCTCCAGCGCCCGACGGCTGTACTCCGCCGCAAAAACAACATCGTTGCCGGGCTGCGCGGCAAAGTATTCTGCCAGCGGGCCAAAAACGCCGGGCATGGTATGGCTGATGAACAATATTCGCATGACAGATTCTCCGCAGGGCGTCGTCACGCCGCCGTCATGGGCTATGCCGGTTCCAATGGCGGCGTGATCCGTATCGCGGAAACAACGCGCTTATCCCTGCTCCGGCGAAAGCAGTCCTTTACAGACGCCGGACGCTCTACGGCTCACAGCAGGACCCCTACGTTATACGCTATAGGCATCAACGCACAACGTCAAGAAAGAAGGATATATCCGCCGCTACGCGACGAAAATACCCGTACCTTGCCTCCCGCTGCCGCCATGTCTCGTCATGGGGCAGGACCGGCAGCAGCAGACAGGCCGTCTGGATATCCGTTTCAGGCAGAAGATCTGGAGGAAAGAAGGACAAGAGCGGGAGCGACCCCCGACGAGTCGCTCCTCCTCGTTTCGGCATGACAGGGCCCACAGAGGACACCATTACCAGCGACGCCCGGAGGGCAGGGGACGCGCAAGGGCTCGTGCCGAACTTTTTTACGACCGGAAGCGCAACGCCGCACGGTCGCAAATGGATCTGTTGATGGAGGACAGGATACTGTACCAGAAAAAAAAATGCCTGCTGCTTACAAGGAAAAAGAATGGCATTCCAGAACCATTCAAGCTCCCGGTAACCAGCAGGCGCTCTAAGAACGACTTTCCGCCGTTCCTTTTCTCGTTATACGCGCATAAAGAGCACCCCGTCAAGACTTCCGGCCGCAAAACAGACGGGGAGGTCCTGAGGGGCTGTCCATAAGAAAGCCCCGCTCTTTCCAGCGCGCTTCACCCTCCCGGATAAAGCGTTTCACCTTTGAAAAAGGCGGAACGCGAGGCGGCGGCACAGCGCCGCCCGGCCCGAAGTGAGCGGAAAAAACGCGTTTTTTCCGCGAAACGACAGACCCTATGGGTTGAAACGCAAAGCATTTCAACCTGAAAAGGCTCTACAGCGCACCGGCAGAAAGACACAGGGGAAAGCGAGACAGAAACGTCATTCCCGGAGATACGGCCCGGTTTCGCGACCGGCCCCGGGACTTCCTCTCCCCGGGGAAAACGTCCCGCGGCGTCATCTTCTAGCCGTTGCACACCTTGCAGGGACGATATCCGGCCTTGACGGCCTCCTGCTGCGTCGCAAACGTCTTGCTGGCGCCCTTGCTGTTGAAATAGCGGCAGCCGGAGTTGTGATAGACTTTGCTTGCGGGATTGCCGCGGAAGCCGCT
Organism: uncultured Desulfovibrio sp.; assembly: GCA_945871415.1. GTDB lineage: Bacteria > Desulfobacterota > Desulfovibrionia > Desulfovibrionales > Desulfovibrionaceae > Desulfovibrio. The sequence continues at coordinate 1,647 of CAMBWG010000126.1, read as the reverse complement.
GCCCTTCTGCTGCACGGCGGGAGCCCCGGCAGGCGAGGCTTTCTGCTGCACGGCAGGCGCATTGCCCTGCGCAGGCGCCGCGAAGATATCCGTTGCGGCGCACGGGGTCAGCAGCAGACCGCAAAGCACGAGAGACGAAAGAAGCCGTTTCATAGATGTTCTCCAGAGTTAAGGGGACAGGGGACAAACTTGAGAAAGATCCGTTCAGACAGGAAACATCCTCCGTACCGGGACGACAGGCCGCTCTGTACGACCGGAAAACGCTGTCCGGGGAAAACGTTTCGCGAGGGAAAAAGTTTCCTCTCCCGATACATATTCTCACAAGACGCCCCGCAAAGGAAGGCTTGACGCTCCGCCGTTTCAAAAATAGTGTAACCTTGTACGTCAGCGCTCCATGCACGCGCCGTTGCGGCCGGCATGCCGCCGCAAAACAATAAGGTGGCGTATATGCCCATTTTCGGCCCGTCGGGACGACATCCCATGCCCGGAGGAGAATCGCAATCCATTTTCAGCCGGGATTTCATCCTGCTGTTCTGCATGTCCCTGTGCAACAACAGCTATATAGCCGTCTACTACTGCTTTGAACAATGGCTGGAAGGCGTCGGCGTTGCCGCCGGCTGGCGCGGCATCCTGCTGTCCTGCATGTTCGTCATGGTCCTGCTGTGCCGTCCGCTGGCCAGCTTTACCCTGCTCAGACGCAGCAAACTTGCGCCGCTGGGTTGCGCCATCATCCTTTCCAGCTGCATCATGCTGGCCTATCCCTTCATTGCAGGAGGACCTCATTTTGTCGGTATCGTGGCAGGTATGCGCGCATTGCAGGGCGTGGCCCTTGCCGTCTACTCCACCTGCGTCACGGCTGTGCTGGTTTCCTGCATTCCCAAGGGACAGAGCGCCCGCGGCTTTGCGCTCTTCTCCCTGACGCTGCTGCTGCCCTACTCCATCATTCCCGCCATGGGCGAACATCTGCTGCCGCTGGTGGGCGGCGAGCCCTATCTCTTTGCCTGGACGTCACTGCTCGGCATTCCGGCGCTCTGCATGCTCATCCCGCTGGCTCCGCGCCTGCGCATCCCGGAACTGCCCGCTGCGGGAGCGGGAAGCATGAGCGGCAAGGCCGTGCTGCATGCCGTAACCCACTCGGGGCTGGCCTGCATCTATCTTGCCTGCATGACCTTCAGCATCATGACCTGGCTTGCCATCCTGTTCATGAAGGGGTTGTGCACGCTGACCGGCGCACAGGCACAGCACTTCTTCATGACCTATACCGTCACCATGATTCTGATCCGTCTGTTCGGCTCCCACATGTTTGATACGCTGCCGCGCTATCGGGTGGTGCCGCTGTGCGCGCTGGGGCTGGCCGTCAGCATGGCGGGCATGGCCTGGCTGCCGTCATGGACCTTTATCCCCCTGTGCGCCCTGTACGGCGTCTGTCTCGGCATACTCTATCCGCTGCTGGCATCGACCATCTATGATCGCTCCACGGATGCAACCCGTTCCATCAATTCCAACGTGATGATGCTTACCTTTGACGCCAGCGGCATGCTCGGCCCGCTGGTGGGCGGCGCCGTCATTCAGCTGGGACTGGACTACCGGGGCGTCTTCATCACCGCGGCAATCATCGTGAGCATGAGCGGCGGCTTCATGCTGCTG
>CAMBWG010000125.1 GCA_945871415.1 uncultured Desulfovibrio sp. | reverse complement strand
CCTCTGCTGGCGCGAGAGGGTGTCCCTTCCCCCCAGGCCCCCCATCCCTTCCCCAGCGCTCTTCTAGTCGGAAGGATGAATCGCTGCGGGCTTGCCGCCGCTTTCCCCGCAACCACCGTCTCCGGATTCTTTCCGTTTTTCCCGACGCATTCCTTCCCGGCAGGGTTTCCCGGACGAGCCTTAACCAAACGCCGCCTTCCGCTCCGAACCTCTCTGTCCCGCGTCGCATCTCTCAACACCGGATCATGACATCATGCAGGAATCCACAAGCCTTTTCGGTACCAGCATCCAGCTCTTCGCGCTGATGACGCCGCCCGCCGTTCTGAGCGCCTTCATCAGCGCCACAGCCGACTACACCACGCAGGAAAAGCGCCGTACCGCCTGCAAGACAAGTCTTGCCGCCTTCCTGATCGGCCTTGTGCTCTACCTTTTCGGCGCGCATATCTTTTCCCTGTTCGGCTTCACGCTCGACGCCTTCCGCATCGGCGCGGGCGTGCTCCTCTTCCTCTCCGCCGTCTCCCTCATGCAGGACGACGGCGACAGCAAAAAACACCGGCCGGAAGGCGATATCAGCGTCGTGCCGCTGGCCATCCCCCTCTGCATGGGCCCCGCCTCCATCGGTATGGTGATGGTCATGGGCGCTTCCGCAAACACCTTTGAAGAAACCGTCCGCGGCGCGCTCTCCCTGCTCATCGCCGCCCTCGGCGTCTTCTCCCTCCTCTGGATGGCCGACAGCGTCGGTAAAATTCTCCGCCGCACCGGCCTCGCCGTCATGGCAAAACTGACCGGCCTCCTCCTTGCCGCCATCGCCGCACAGCAAATCTTTACCGGCATTCACTCTTTTATCGGGTAAGATGGATATTGGGGGGAAGGGGCCCCCTTCCCAAGCGCGCTTTTATCGGGAGAATACAACGCTGCGGAGACGCAAACGCGTTCCCCGTGCCCACCGTCCCCGAAATTGCACGACTCTGATAAGTACCCGCCGCCTGTCCTGTCTGGACAAAAGAGAACATTTTCAGTTTGAAACGCATTGTGTTTCAATCCATACGGCCCGAAGCGCGCTTTTTCCGCGTGCTTCGGGCCGTATGGAGCTATGCCATTGACTCACGTCCTGCCTTTTCAAAGGCAAAAAGCTCATACCCCGACATTCTTTTTCTGCACTTCCGGGGGACGTATATCAAAGGAAAGCGACGGGGTTCCCGCAGCGCCACATCTTCCTGAATAAAGCGCGTTTGGGGAGGGGGCGGGGGCTTGGGGGAGGGGGAACCCCTTTGCGCGCCAGCGAAAGGGGTTCCCCTCCCCCAAAAAAGAAAAATCCCCTCTAACTAACGTACGAGGCGGAAACGGAGATCGGCGCAGCGCACGGAGCCGTGCAGGAGACTGCAACGAGCCTCAGCGACGTCAGGGGCAGCGGCGGAGACGCGGAGCTGAAGAAGAAGCTCTTCTTCCGGGCGGACGAAATGCCGGAAGCGCGCGCTCAGGAGTTCATGGACGGACCATGAAGGAAGAGTGGCTTCGAGGCTGCGGCGCGCGGCCTCGACGAGGCAGGAACCGGGCACACGGGCCGCGCCGGGGAAATGGTCGGCAAAGAGGGGAGCCGGAGGGAAGGCGAGCCGCACGGCGGCGTCAAGGATTATCTGTGCCACAGCCGCTTGAAGGGACGGGCGGGGGCCAGCTGATCCAGCGTCATGGAAACGCTCTGGGCTCCGGCAGCCCAGGGGGCCACCTGATAGGGCTGGAAATGGATGCGCACGCCGTCGGGGTCGAGACTGAGGCTGGAGAAATTGTTGACGTCCGGCTCCGTGCCGTCAAGGATCATCTGCTCGCCCACACCGCCGCCAAGACGACGCATGAGCACATCGCGAGAGGCGGCGGACATAAGGGCCAGCGCCTTGTCCACATCCTCAAAGATGTCCACAAGGGTCAGCCGTTGCCCGGTGATGAAACTGTAATTGAGCGTGATCAGATCCAGATTGCCGTGCGCGCCGCCGGTGTAGGTCCAGATTTCAAAAAGCACGCTGACGGCATCGGCGGAAGGACGCGAAACTTCGTAGGAACAGGAGAGTTCGTACTTTTCGAGATCTTCGCTGTTCCCGAAACCGGCCGTGAGCTCCCGCTCAAAGGTGGCGGCAATGCTTTCGACCCAGAGGCGAATATCTTCGTCCACAGTGTCAATGCCGAACGCGGGATAGGCAAGCGACACGGCAGGCTTGCCGGAACGCCCCTGGCGGACCAGACTGCGCGCCGAAACTTCGGGCCCGGCAGCGGAACGGGCGGCAATGGAGGCCTGCGCTTCGCGCAGAGCGGCGGCCACATCGGGATCATTCTCGTCAAGCTGACTGGCAGCCAGCCGCATGCCGCTCAGGATATCCACCGGCGTGGCTCCAGCCGGAACCCATGCCAGCACCAGAAATGCCGCCAGTATCAGTGGGCCTGCCATCACCCGCCATGCCATCCAGCCTGTCGCCATGCTCCGCCTTCCTCGTCCCCCAAAGCCTTGTCCGGCGCGTGCGCGCGCCCTACGGGCCTATCTGATTAGGCCGGGCCTCCCCCGCTGTCAAGAAGGGAAATGGTTCCGCGCACGACGACCGAGGCAATATTCTTGAAAAATTATATATTTTTTCAAGATATAAGTTTGCCGACCGGACCTCCGCCCCGGCGATTGCAGGCCGCTGCGCTCTCTGATAAGGGGAAGGAATGAATATTACCTGCCCTCATTGCCAGTTCAGTCAGGATGTCCCGGCGGATCGCCTTCCGGCGGTAGCGCCGGGCAAATCCATATTGGCGACCTGTCCGCGCTGCGCCGCCCGCTTCCGGCTCTTCCCCCATGAGGGAACAACCCAGTTGCTGGACCCCGATGCGGTTTCCGCCGCCCGGCCCCGGCAGGAAGCGCCGGACTATGGCGCCGACGCCGGACACGGGGCGGAAGAACAGACTCCCGAAACGCGCCCGACAGCGCAGGAGACGGCCGACGAGGAAGAAGATCCCCGTATGACGGCATCCCGGGCCTATGCCCGCGAAGCCGAGCGGGGACGCCGTCTGCGCGAAGCCTCCCGGCAGAAGGAAGAGAACGCGAAAGAACGCGCGGACGATGCGGAAGACAGCGACGAGCAGAGTCCGCTGCGCAATCCGTGGGAGGAGGCCCCCCGTGGGGTCGGCTATGTGGAAGGCTTCTATCAGACCGTGCTCCGCATCATGTTCGGCGCGCCGCGCTTCTTTGCGGGGCTGCGCGACGATGCGCCGCCGCTGCGCGCGCTGCTTTTCTTTCTCATCGTCGGCGTCATCGGCGTGACGGCCATCAATGTGTGGGGCAGCATCCTCCGGGACATGCTGGCCAGCACAGCCGATCCGCAGCTGCAGGCGATGGCGGACAAGATGCCGCCGGAACGCAGCATCCTCTTTTTCGGTCTGGCGCAACTTTTTGCGCTCGTCATGCAGCTTTATATCGTCAGCGGCCTGATGTTCCTGAGTTTCCGTCTCAGCACCTGCCGATCCGCCACCTATGCCCGCGTTTTTCAGATCGTGGCCTACAGCTCTGCGCCCATGCTGCTGTGCATCGTGCCCGTGCTGGGCAATCTGGCGGGCCTCATATGGTGCCTGGCAAGCATTGTCATCGGCTGCCGCGCGGCCTTTCGCCTGAGCTGGGCGCAGACCATCGTCGGCTGCCTGCCGACCGCCCTGCTGCTGGCCATGTTGTTCCAGCAAACACTGGCCGTGCTGTCGAGTTTCTGACCTCAGAAGGATGGAAAGGCGCATGAGCGGCGTATTTCAGCGCATTTCCGAGATATGGCGTGAATTTTGCAAAAGAAGAGCATACGGCGCGCTCATACACCCGGACGGCATTGCCGCACAGGCGGAAGAACTGGCCCGGCTGGCGGAGCTGGCTCTGCGCAGTACCGCGGCGCTTCCCGCCCTTGAATGCCGCCATCTGACGCAGCTGGCCCGATCCATGCAACAGCTCAGGGAAACCGCGCACAGCCCGGAATTTTGCCGTCTGTCCGCCGACCGGCGTCTTGCCCTGCACAGACAGTTGCTGACGGCACGGGAAAAACTGCTCGCCTCCTTGCAAAAAACGCAGATTTCCACGGAGAAGCTTCAATGAACATCGCTCATCGCACCCTCTCGCTTGTTCTGGCCATTGCTGCCTGCTGCACGGCCCTGCCCGGTTGTGCCAGCCGGGACGAAACCAGTCGGAATCTGGAGTTCGGAGGCGACCTGAGCATGCCGCTGGAAGCCAATATCAACCAGTTTGTGCGACGGCAGCCGCCCGCCATCTACGTCAAGCCTCTGCAGCGCCCGTCGTCGCGGCCGTGCGCGCTTTTTGTCCCTTTGCGCATGGTGCAGCAGATGAACCAGCCCACGGCCTTTACGGATCAGGTTTCCCGTCAGATCTGGAGCATCTGGCTTTCTCAGGGCACGTTCCAGCAGCTGGAGTACGAACCGGCGGCCGGTCCCTACAACTCCCGCCGCGCCATTGCGCTGGCACGGCAGCGCGGTCTGCCCTATGTCATAGGCGGCTACATCAATCACTACATCGACGGCGGCGACGGCGGCGAAAGCTCCGTCTCGCTGGCCATAGAAATCTATGACGTCAAGAGCGGCCTGCTGATCTGGAGCCTGGCGCAGGGCGGTCTCATGCAGCCGCGCCAGAGCCATGACTTCTACCTCTTCAAGGTCAAGGAACGCTTCCACGGCGATCCGGCCGGTCTGATTGTGCGCAGTCTTGCCTGGGATATGGGCCGCGAAATCATGACCTGGGTCAGCCCCGCCGCCGGGCGCGTCCACAGGAAGGGCTCCGTGACTTCCACGCTCGGCGGTTCGGCCTTCTGATGCCGCTTCGCATTTCATCTTCAGGCCCGCGCCGCACCCGGCCGCCTCTGACGGAAACGGGCATTCTTCTCTGCTGCGCGGGCCTGATTCTCTGTCCGCTGGCAGGGCTTATCCTTGCCGCGACAACAGGCGCTGAAATCTGGCGGGCTCTGCTCCGGCTGGAACTGCTGCTGGCAGTCTGCCTGTGTCTGCTGCTCTGGTTCGGCGTCTTCCGTCCTCTGCGTATTCTGCTCGGCGAACTGCAACGCGAGGAAAACGCCGCCGACGCCCGCCCCGCGCCCTACTGGATCGCCCCCTGCATCGCCCCGCTCATGCGGCGTGCCCGCAACCTGCGAGATACGGCCGAACGCGCCCGCCTCGCTATGGAAGAACGGCAGGAAAATCTCCGCCATACCGAAAAGCTCGCCCTTGTGGGCAAGCTGGCCGCGGGGGTTGCCCACTCCATCCGCAACCCGCTGACCGGGGTAAAACTGCGCCTGTTTGCTCTCACACGCGGTCTGAAGCTGGACGCCAAACAGCAGGAAGACGTGACGGCCATCAATGACGCGCTGCGTCATGTTGAAGGTATCATTGCAAATTTTCTGGAACTTTCCCGCCGCCCCCGGCTGGAGAAACGCCGGGTCAATATTTCCGAAGTCATCGACGGCACACTCAGCCTGCTGGGACCGCGCCTGTCTTCCTATACGGTTTCGCTGGCCCGGCAGCGCGACGATCAGCTTCCGCCGGTGGACGCCGACCCCGAACAGCTGCGCGAAGCTCTGGCAAACCTTGTCATCAATGCCTGCGAAGCCGCGGGCCCCGGCGGCGATGTCCGCATTATCGAAGAAAAAGGACGCCTTGCGCCGCTGGGGCATGTCGTGGTTATCCGTGTGGAAGACTCGGGGCCCGGCGTTCCCGAAGACCTGCGGGAAATCATCTTTCAACCCTTCATGAGCACCAAGCAGGAAGGAACCGGACTAGGCCTGCCCATTGCCCGCCGAATCTTTGAGGATCACGGCGGCTGGCTGCACCTGCACAGCGCGCCGGGCAGGGGGGCCAGTTTTGTTGCCGTACTCCCGGCCCGCAAGGATGACGACATATGGCTGCGCTGATCCTCATCATCGACGATGACCCGCATTTGCGCGACGGCTTTGCCCGGCTGCTGGGCGAAGAAGGCTACGACGCGCGTGTTGCGGCGTCCGCCGAGGAAGGCTTGCAGGCCATGCGGGAAGCCATGCCCGACTGCGTCATCATGGATGTGCGCATGCCCGGCATGAGCGGCCTGGAAGCTCTGGATCGCATGCGGGCACTGCCGCACTGCCCGCCCGTCATCATCATGACGGCCTATTCCGGCACGGAAACCGCCATTCGCGCCATGGGACACGGCGCTTTCGATTACATTCTCAAGCCGTTCGACATTCCCGAGGCGCTCCAGCTCATCAGCCGAGCCCTGGAGGCCGGACAGCGTCTGCGCGCCCCCGCCTCCGGCACGGCGCCCGCCCCCGAAGAGGCCGCGGCCGCCGAAGGCATGGTCGGAGACAGCCCCGCCATGCAGGCCCTGTGCAAGGCCATAGGCCGCGTTGCGCCCACCGACGCGCTGGTGCTCATCCGCGGCGAATCCGGCACCGGCAAGGAGCTGGCCGCCCGCGCCATCTGGCGTTACAGTCTGCGCGCCAATCGCCCCCTGACCGTCATCAACTGTGTGGCCATTCCCGACACTCTGCTGGAAAGCGAACTTTTCGGTTATGAAAAAGGAGCGTTTACCGGCGCTCAGACCCGCCATGAAGGCCGCATCGAACAGGCCGCGGGCGGCACGCTCTTTCTGGACGAAATAGGCGACATCCCGCTTTCCCTTCAGGCAAAACTGCTGCGCCTGCTTCAGGAAAAGCAGATCCAGCGCCTCGGCAGCAACGAAACCATTGCCGTGGACGTGCGCATCATAG
>CAMBWG010000124.1 GCA_945871415.1 uncultured Desulfovibrio sp. | reverse complement strand
ATTGAATTTATCCGCGAGAAGCTCCGGGAGTACAACGGCCATCACAGCCCGGAATATCAGATCAAGGTGCTCGGCCACTTCCCGGACAACATGGCCGGTTACCTCATATCCCGGCAGCGTGTCGAAGATTGCCAGTATACCCGCATTGAGTTCCCTGACGATGATTGGGGCTATGCGCTGCTTGCCGACGTAGCCGAGGGGATGCACCGCGACTCCAGCGTGGCAACGCTGGTGAAGATGTCCGGGCGCGGCGAGGAGAGAAAGGTCGAATGCCTGGTGTGCGACGAGTTCCTGGACATGGATGAAAAGGAGTTCGCCCGGTTCATTGCCAGCAGGTATCACGAGTATCCGAACCTGACCATTGCCGTTGACGGCGACGGCGCAGGGCGGACGGTCATTCTTGATTTGCAGGAAATGGGCATCCCTGTCGAGGCAATACACTGGGGTTTGCCCTGCCACAATCCCGCGGCGCAGCGTCGCTACGCCAATTTGCGGGCATTTGCCCATTGCAAGCTGCGCGAAGCCATCTATGACGGCCGGTTCAGGGGGCCGCGCAAAAAGAACTTTGTGGAGCAGGCATCACGGCTGCCGTACAAGCTCGACGAACGTGGCCGTTATGCCATGACCCCCAAGGATGCCATGCGGGCAAAAGGCATCAAGTCGCCGGACATTTCCGATACCTGCTGTTTTGCCTTTCTTGTGGACTATATTCCCGCGCATTCCGGTTGCGGGCAGCAGCGCGAAAACAGCTATCTGGCCCTTGCGCGTGAATGGATGAGCGCAGAGGAGGACAGCGGCCATGGCAAATGATCCCCGCAAGAGGATACTGGCGATTTCCCTTGAAGGCGGGCGCAGGGCGCAGGCGCTGGCCGCCTGGGATGGAGAGCGCCTCATTGTTACCGACATCAGGGAAATATCCGGCAATCCTGACGAGTGGCTCCCGGTCATGCTGGCGGATATCGAGGCCAAAGTGGAGCGCGGATGGGTGGTCATGGTGGAAGACCGGACCGGCTCTTTCCCGTCCAAAGCCACGGCCTACAATTTTGACGCCTTGGGCCCGGATGGACGGACGCATTTGCAGTCCGTGCTTGACTGGTACTTTGCGCTGGACGGGCGCGGGGCGCTTATCATTGACCCTGCCTTCGGTCGTTATGCCCTGCGACTGGGCGGGGAAAATGATATCGTCGTGCGCAAGACCGACGAGAAGGGCCGGATTCTTTATGATGCGCGCTGGGAAAACGTCTCTGCGGGGCACAAGGCCCTGCTCATGTGCGTTGCCGGAGCCGTCATGGAGGAGCCGCTTTCCGAGAGGTGGATGCGTGTTTTCGCCGGTTCTGCGAAGCCTGTTAAAGAGCCGCCGATATGGCCTGCATTCCGCGCCATGCGGCGGCTGTATGAAGCGCAGGGGGCAGGGTTTGAACGCCGGGTTGATGCGCTGGAGGCCCGGAAGCATGTATAGCGTGGAATCAAGCGGAGGGCGTCTTTCGCCTCTGAACATTTCCGATCCGCTGCTGCGGGCGGAACTTTTTCGGGAAATTCGTCTGGCGCAGACGGATGTCAAATATCGCGGGGAGGCCTGGGGCTACTATGTCGTGCAGCCTGCGGACGCGCTTTCTCCCGAGCTTGTGGCCTGGAAAGTCTACGGGCTGGATACGCTCAAGTGGGTCGTTCTGATTGCCTCGGGAATAGACGACTCCCGCGAATCGCTGCCCACGGGGGAACGTATCTATCTGCCGTCAACCGCATGGCTGCGGGAACGGATTAAGCATTACAGCTCGTTTGAGGTTCGGAAATAATGAAGGCTTCCGGCACTATGCGGGGCGCGGTCAGCGAGCTGAAGGAGTTCGAGAGGCAGGCGGAGGCCGAAAAGCGGCAGATTGCCGCCGTGCGCGAAAACGGTGTGGGGCTGCTCACGCCGGAGCTTCTCGAACGGTACAGCGACAAGACCAATCTGCCTGCTCAGGAGCTGGTGCTTGCGTATGGTCGTCTGGGGGGAACAGTTTCCTTTACGCCGGAGCAGCTCCATCAGATGTATCTTGCCCGCAAAAGGCGGGAAGAGAAGTTCAACAACAGGATTTATGGCGTAAAGATTGCGTCGCTTTTGCGGGCATCCCGTCCCGCGGACAAGGAAAGGGCAAAGGAAGTCCGCAATGCCACCTTGTATCAGCGCAAGGGGAATTTGCTTTTCTTTCGCGTTTCAGGGCGGGAACAGCCTTTCTATCGAGTGCAGATACGCCTTGAGAACTGGCAGGAAGCTCTTTACACCGCAACGCCGGCCATGCGGGCCGTGCGGGAAGTGCTGCAAGGCAGGGTGTCCATCGAATGTCCATGCGGCCGCCACCAATACTGGTATCGCTATCTGGCGACTATCGGGAAATATGCCATCGATCCTCTGGAGCACGATTTCCCGAAAATTCGTAATCCCAAATTGACGGGATGCTGCTGTAAGCACGTCCTTCGGGCAATCAGGGAACTTGGCTCAAACCGCGTCCTGCTTGTGCTGGCAAGGCAGATGGATGCAGAGCGCAAGAAACCCGGCTTCAAAAGCGTCGAACGCAAGCAGATGTTCAATCAGAGCGACTTGAACATCCTCATATCGCGCCGCCTGCATCGTGATGCCATGGCGGCCCTGCGCAAGTACAAGGCCGCTGCGGATGCCATGGAAAAAAAGCAGACGCCCAGGCGGTCGTCCGCCGTTCTTCAGGGGATAGATCCCAAAGTGGTGCAGGCTGTGGGCGATATTGCGCGGCTCTACCGGCAGCTCAATATGGACTCTGGAGAGGCGATCCGCGGCATCGCAGACAAGTATAAGCTGAACGCGGCGCAGATTGACGCCATTCTCAAGGAGGATAGGGCATGACTTCCCTTGCTCCCCGCAATTACAGACCCGGCGGCGGCGTCCTGCATGAGACGTTCGAGATTATGCTCCAGAGGCACCCGGAGGCGTTCGATTGCATTGTGTTTCCTGCAAAGAGCTCCGAACACAATGAGGTTGTCGCCGACAACCTCGCTGTCGGGACTCTGCTTGACCGGGACGAGAGGGCGCAGGAATACGATCCTCCGGTCGCAGGCCGCGCCATGATTGTTCCGAACCCGGAGTTCACCTTTGCGGCAAGCTCATCCGGCCTGTTTGAGAGCTTTCACAGTGCCGCCGCAGCGATTCAGATGCTCGTGTCCGTTCGCGGCCTGCGGACATACTCGCTTATTCGCTGGCGTGAATATCTCTCGCTGGACGGCGACGAGACTGTGGAGCGTACTGTTTATGTGGCCGAGGCGCAGCCTGTCGGTCGGACTCTGGGGGCGGGAATGCTGTATGTCTGCCGCCCTCTTCCTGCCGAGGGCGAAGCACCGGAGATTCCCCCCGATTCCGTGCCGGAAGCGGGAGAGGAGGGCGGGGAAGGAGATACCGGAGAAATCGGCGACACAGAGGTGGGGCTGCTGTAATGGATGCGATTTTTGAAGCTGCGCAGATAGCCACGCCGGTCACTCTGGAGGAGAACCTCCGCCGCGGGCACGAGGCCATGAAGCATGTGATTGCCACGGGCCGCAAGGAATATCGGGCCATGTACAGGAAGGAACTGGGCTGGATTGCCTTTTCGTGGGGAACGCCGGGCAAGGCCCCGCCGGAGTTCAAAAGCAGGAAGGAAGCCGCCGAATGGTGGGCGAATCTGCCGGGAAAGACCAACGGCCAGAAGGGTAGCAGGGTCTTCTCCGGCGGGCGTGGCGTCTCGCACATCATCGCCAAGCGCGACTGGGAAGCCAGGTGGATGGATTTCTTTGCCGGGCAGAGCGGAGAAGCCGTCGCCTTTAAGTGCGTTGAGGTGATAGCGAAGGGCCGCATCCATGTCGAAGGGCATAAAAGGGGGATCATCCTTGGTAAATGGCATGTAAGCCTGATACCGGATTCCCGCTGGATCGAATCCAGAGAAGCGCGAGTCGGGGGAAAGAGAAAAGAGGAATACTGGCTTTTGACGGGATTTGAGGTCGTCGAAGACGATGGCAATTATGGAATCATGGAATCCGCTGGTGAAACAGGTGGCGGCAGTCTACCAGCCTGCCCTATGCACTCTATGCCTTTAGTTCCCCGTCATAGTGTGGGAGCAGCGGATTCTTGGGAGTCCGCCGGTGGCGCGGGAGTTCCACGCACACTGCACCGCCCTACGCACACAGCACCTTTCGCGGATCGTTACGGTGTGGGAGCGGCAGACTCCGGTGAGGCTGTCGATGGAATGGGAAGCAGTGCACATCTATCCCACCCTACGCACGCCATGCCTACAGTAACTCGTCATGACGTGGGAGCGACAGACTCCTCTGCTACAGTACCTGCCTTCGCGGAGTCCCGCAAGCCGGAATACGGTACTGCGGGCTATGGTTTTGCCCTGGATATATGAGGAACTTCCTGTGAGCAGCAATCATATTACCAGTTTGCAGGCAGTGGACTTTGCCTTTGGCGGATTGCTCGCAAGGTGTTTCCGTTCTCTTGCGCCGGAGAGCGCGCCCAAGGCGATAGGCCGTTTTCTTGCCCGGTCGGACAAGGAAAAAATTTACCTCGTCAAGAATGACGACGTACAGGCGGCGCTGCGGAGGCTGGCGCAGCATGCAGACGACTCCAAAGGCCGACAGGGTGTGCCGGATCTGCCCCTTGTCATGTATTATCGTGAGCAGGGCATCGTCGCAGATCCGAATCAGCATGTGCAGGTGGCCGAGGTCACGCGTTTCGTTGAGGAAGAAACGATTTTTGCCCGGGACGCTGCCATGCGCCTGACAACCATTCCTCTGGCGCTCACGTATTCCCTGCTGTTTCTGGCCTGGGACAGGCCAAGCATCGAACATCTGGCGCTGGCGTGGTGGGCTTATGTAGCGCCTCTGGGGCGCAGGCACAGCCGGTTCCCTGTGCCGTACATGCTTGACGGGGAACGGTTTGAGGTGAGGGCCTCCCTGTCCGCTCCCCGGGAGATACTGACTTCCAATGAAGACATGGGACAGGATCGCGAGAGGCTCTGGGGGTCGCGCACCATGGCCGAGGTCACTACGCAGGCTGTCGTGGGGAGCAGGGTGGAGGTGCCGGACTATTTTCAGCTTATCGGGCAATGGCGGACGATGTGATGCGCGACAATATCTGCATATTTTCCAAGGTGCTGCACAAGCAGAGCGGGGAAGAGCTGGAAGCGGCCTATCTGCAAGAGGGCACGTATATTGAATCCATGCAGCTTGACGGGCCGAAACTTGTTCTCGTCTATGCAGATCCGGAAAATTACATCAAGTCCCACCTGAGAATCAGGGAATACGATGAATTTTCTGTCTCCTTCGGCGATTCATTCAGAGAAAACGGCGTCAGCGAAAAAGACGATTTTACAGTGCTTACCTGCACGCCGCAGCAGGACGGCACCGTGAAGCTCAATCTCATGGCGTCAACCGTCTACAGCATGAAGAAAATCGCTGATAAAACCCGCATTTTTGCGCAGCAGGGCATCCCCGAGATATTGCAGGCCTTTTCCGGGGGAGCGCGTCTGGACGTGGGGAAATTTCCGGTAGTTGAAAACTACCACAATATTGCCGGGGAACGGCCATCGGCACTTCTGCGGCAAATTGCCGGGGAGCATGGCGCTCACCTCTGGTATGCCCGCGGCAGAATCTCCATGCGCCGCTTTGACGAGCTCTTTGCCCGTGACCCTGCAATCACCTTTCATTGGGGAAGGCTCAAGGATGAAAACAGTATTGTGCGTTACACACAACCATCTGTGCAGATGCGGGCACAGGAGGCCTCTGTGCGCACGTTTACGGGCTGGAATGAGGTCACCGGCCGGGTGAAGACCTCGCCGGACAGCCCCGTCCTCTCTCGTTCCGGTTCAAAGCCCACAGTCATAACCAGCTCGCCGAATACCTTCGTCCTGGGGAATGGCCCTGTGGCGACCAAAACGGCGATTGACTTTGTGGCATTGGGCAACATGAGCGTAACGGCCGGGCAGTCCGTCAAGCTCATGTGGCATACGCCAGATCCTGCAAATCCGATTAATGAGGGGTTGCCGGACAAAGTCGTGGTGGAGGCCGTTGCCCACTGGTATTCGGGGCAGCGTTACTATTGCCGCGTAAAGGGGGCCGTAGCTCTTGAGCCATTCTAAGCACTATCCGGGGACATACATTGGTGAAGTCGTGGCTGTTGACGACCCTGAAAAGCGTTGCCGCGTCAAGGTCAAGGTCTATGATATTTTTGACGGCGTACCGGAGGCCGCGCTGCCCTGGGCCAACTGTGTTCTGCCGCCCGGGGCGCGCGAAGGTGAAGGAACCGTAACGCCGGTGCGGATCGGGGACATGGTGTGGGTGCAGTTCGTGCAGGGCGATTCCCGTCGGCCCCTGATTCTCGGCGCGGCTCAGGCAAGTCCGGGCGGCGTGGTAACTCTGGCCCCGGATGCGTTCCAGGGCGCGGGGACCTACGCTCACAAACGTAGCCCCAGGCAGCCCCCTGTTCCCAATCCTCCTTATTACGAAGACGTGGTGTGTTGCCAGAACCGGGCGCTGATTCAGCTCTGCCGTTCCGGCACGATCAGGGTCACGCAGATGGACAGCGGTTCGGCAGTCGAAATTCTGCCGAACGGCGACATGGTACTCCATTGCGAAGGCAATATGTTCGTTTCGGTGGCCGGGGATGTGCTGGAAGAGGTGAGCGGCAACGTCGAAAGGAATATCGGCGGCAATCTCACAGAGACAATTTCCGGGAGAATGCAGCTGAATGTCGCCGGTGGCATTACGGCAACGGGCG
>CAMBWG010000123.1 GCA_945871415.1 uncultured Desulfovibrio sp. | reverse complement strand
CTTTTTGGGTTTAGTATTCCCTGTGGGCGTTTTCAGGAGCTGTGCCTTGAGGTTGGAGAGCAGATTCGGAGTCAGCTCGACTACGGGCAAGCAATGAATTTTGTCCTTGAGATGCGCCGCGTATTGGCTATAATGTTGGTCAACGTATTTCCCCTCGCTTCTGCCCCAGGCAAGATAGGCATCAACGAGGTCCCCTGTGGTCACTTTTTCGCGTTCCACGGGATTGACGCCGGTAACGGCAATTTCAGCAAGGAATTTTGCCCGCTCTTTTTGTACCAGGGCCGGACGGATGCCCTTACTGTGTCTGCCGACAGTTTTCCAATGCCCCTTGCCTTGGGTGTCCTTGTAGCAGAAGCAGTAAATGCGATCCGGCAGGCCGGTTCTTGGATCACGTTTGGCGGACTGGCGATAGAAGACGCCCTCGAACTTGGTTTTGATGTATTTTCGGCTGGTTACGTCGCTCATGAAGAAATAATAACGGCGAATTACTCAAATTGGAAGATGATTATCCATTTGTTATCCAAAAGGCATTTTGCCAAAACTTCTTCAGACTATAACATGCCTGATTTACTTATTATTTTGGCAGCAATGCTCGCAACATGTGAGGGAGAGAGAGAGAGAGAGCGTTTTCTCTCCTGTCTTTCCCTGCGGGCCGCTCCGTTTTCCCTGTTCCATGCCTCCGGATTTTACCGTGTGCGCGGCGGTTTTGTGGCATGCGCCATCGTCTACGCGGTTCGTTTACTGAAAGTAAAGCATGCCGGGATTTTTCGGATCAACAGTCGGAAAATCTCCACGACTAACGAGCAACCCTTTACCGGCAACCGACACCCCTACTTGCAATCCTGTCTCATCGCCGCCGCACGGTATCCTGCACAAATGGTACCGGTCTTTCAGTGCGCGTATCCGCAGGCTCTTCACAGGCTCCGGGAACCGGGGAAGGCTGTCCGTCTGCCCAGTAACAGACGGCACGCGTATCCTGTGGAGGAAGTATGCGCCTGACTCTGGCGAAGAAGATTGGCGGCAGCTTTGCCATCCTTCTTCTCTTTACCGGTATCATCTCTTATATGGCTGCCAAGGCCATGTCCGAAGGCAGCACCGTTTCCGAAAGCATGGCCAACGACGTCATCCCCAAACTGACGATCTTCAACTCCATGCAGGGGAATCTCCTGCTCGCGGCCATGCAACTCCGTGTTTTCTTTGAAACCGCCGACCCGCAAAGCTACGCCCAGGGGCAGAAGTACCTCGAAGCCTCGCAGCAGATGTTCAAGGAACTGCAGGAACTGAACACCAGGTTCCCGACTCCGGAAGGGACGCTTTTCATTCAGAAGTACGCCACGCTCATCAACAAGTATGTCGAAAGCATCGCCAGCGGCCATGAGGTGCAGGAACAGGCGGAAAAGGCGATTCAGGGCATGCTTGAAGGCGCCACCAATGCCCAGCAGATGTTCGGCAAGCTCATTGCCACCATGGGGCAGACCCAGCGGGGCTTTCTGGCCGACGGCAATGTAAACGCGGCGGTGCAGTATTCCCACAATCTCGTGCAGGCCAGCGCCTTTCTCCAGCAGCTGGAAAGCATCCAGAGCGAGCTGCTGCTTGCGGATCGCCGCCATGACAGCAAGGCTTTCGCCGCGCAGCTCGATGCCCTGACCGCCATTCGCCGGGAAGCGCAGAACATCCGCGCCAACCTGCTGCGTGAAGAATGCCGCGACATGTTCGACGAAACCCAGAAGGCGCTGGACGGCTTCACCAAGCAGGCCAACGAAATGATCCGCCTCCAGATTAAACGCGTGGAGCTGGGGGAAGTGCGCATCCAGAGTTATCTGGAAGCGTATCGGGAACTGGACAAGTCCGCCATCCGTCTTTCCACGCGCGCCATTGATACCGTCACCAGAACCAACACCATTCTGAGCGGCTCGCTGCGCATGCTCATTATTGCCTGCGTTGTGCTGCTGGTCATCGGCGCGGCCTTCTCCAGCATCATCACCCGGATGATCACCCGGCCGGTGACCCGGACCCAGACCTTTGCCCGGGCCGTGGCCCAGGGTAATCTGGATCAGGAACTGGACATCTTCCGCAAGGACGAAATCGGCATGCTGGCCGACGACCTGCGCACCATGGTCGCCACCCTCAAGCAGAACATCATCGACGCCAATCACAAGACCGAGGCCGCCGACAAGGCCACCGCCAGGGCGCGGGAAGCCACGCAGCAGGCGCAGGAAGCCGCGCAGTTTGCCGAAAACGCCCGCCGTGAAGGCATGATCGCGGCGGCGACGGATCTGGAGCGCCGTGTGGAAATCATCTCCTCGGCCGCCGTGGAACTGGAAGCCCAGATCGGTCACTCGGCGGACAACGCCGTCAACGCCGCCCGCAGCCTGCAGGAAGTGGCTTCCGCCATGACGGAAATGACGGCCAGTATTCAGGAAGTTGCCCGCAATGCGGCCCGGGCTTCTGAAATGTCCGCCAAGACGCGCGAAAACGCCGACGACGGCAAGGAAAAAGTCCGTCTTTCGCTGGAAAGCGCCCAGGCGCTGCGCAGCCTTTCGCTGACGCTCAAGAACAATATGGGTGATCTGCAGGAAAAAACCGACGCCATTTCCCAGATCATGGGCGTTATTTCCGATATTGCCGATCAGACGAACCTGCTTGCTCTGAATGCCGCCATTGAAGCGGCCCGTGCCGGTGAAGCCGGACGCGGCTTTGCCGTTGTGGCCGACGAAGTGCGCAAGCTGGCGGAAAAGACCATGGTCTCCACCGCCGATGTGGGCAAGGCCACAACCGCCATTGCCAAGAGCATGCACGAAAGCATGGACGCCGTGGATTCCGCCGTTGCCCAGGTTGAAAAATCCACGGAGCTGGCCGCGCAGGCCGAAGAAGCTCTGGAAAAAATCGTGACCGAAGCGGAATTTTCGGCCAACGAAATTCGCTCCATTGCCACAGCCTGTGAGGAGCAGTCCGCCACCAGCGAGGCCATTGACCAGTCCATCCAGAATGTGAACGCCATGGCCACCGGCTCTACGGATGCCATGGGCCAGTGTTCGCAGGCCGTGTCCGAACTGGCCAAACAGTCTCAGGAACTGGATTCGCTCGTCCGCACCATGAAAGCCGGTTAATCTCCGCTTCCCTTCCGGCTCTTTCCATCGTTCCCCGCAGCAGGCACAGCCCTCCCGCCTGACTGCGGGTGGCACAAGGAGAGCGGCAGACGACTTCTGCCCACGTCGTCTGCCGCTCTCTGCTCGCAAACAACGCTTACCGGAGGCGCGTTTTCGCGGCATCATGCGCCATCCTTACAGGCGGTTACCATGCGGCATATGTTCCCTCAAATCCTGAAATCCGGCCTTGGCAGCCTTCTCATCGTCTCCAGCCTCCTTCTCCCGCTGTCGGCAGCCGCGGCCGTCTCCACGTCTGTCCTCCCCGAACATCGCCCGCTGATCAGCTTCCCCGACAAGGACAGAAGCGCCGCCGGCGAACGGCGCGTTGTCCGAATCGGCTGGTTCAGCCAGTACGGTTCCTTTCACAGCAAGGACAATGCCCTGTGGGGCTATTTGCCGGCCCTGTTCGAGGCCCTCGATCACTTTGTGGACTGGGATATTCAGTGGGTGCAGGTCGGGCTGGAAAACGTCACCGACAAACTCGCCGCCGGGGAAATCGATCTTGCCTGCGGCATGACATGGACGCCGGAACGCGCCAGACAATTCCAGTATTCAAATATCCGGGCGGGCATCTACGCAACCACCCTGCATGTTCCGCACGACAGTCCGGTTCATTACATGGACTTCAAGGACTTTGAAAATCTGCGCATCGGCTTTTATACCGGCTCCTATCACTACGATATTTTTAATACTATCGCGCAGAAGAACAACTTTTCCTTTCAGCCTGTCTTTTACGGCAGCGCCGCGGACATCAAGCGCGATCTGGCCGCGGGAACGCTGGACGGCTATGTGGACGGCAGCCCCGTCGGCAGAAGAACCAAGGTGGCCGGTATTTTCGACTCCCGGCCCTTCTACTTTGTCTCGTCCAAAAACGACACCTACTTCATTCCGCATGTCAACGAGGTGCTGAACCGCCTGCAAATCTTCAACCCGCGACCGCTTGCCAATTTTTTCAACACCTTCATCGATCCGGGCAATCCCATCGACATTGCCCTCGACAGAGAAGAAAAGGAATGGCTCCGGACGCGCCCGACACTCCGGGTGGCCCTCAGCGCCGGGGAGGATACGCCCTTTCAGGGCAATAATCTCTTCCTCCGGAACTTTGTGGCCCGCATTGCGCAGAACATGGGCATATCGCTGGAATATGTGGCAGCGCCGGATTACGAATCATGCCTGACGATGCTGCGGGAAAACAAGGCCGATATCGTCACCAATGTTTTTCCCGGCAGGAATTTCAGAAAACGCTATCAGATTGCCACCGGCCTCCCCTACTACAATCCTCAGATAACGCTGGCGACAAACAGGGAATCCGTCACGCCCGGCAGCGGTCTGCGCATCGGCGCCACCCGGGAAATGCTCAGCGTGCGGGAAGCCTATCTTTTTATCTATCCCAGGGACTGCGTCTTCCTTTTCGCATCGGAAAGGGAATGCCGGGCGGCGCTGGAACGTGAGGAAATAGACGCCTATATTCCCTTTTATCCGGGCCTGCCGCACAGCAAGGACGCCGCCTCAAACCTGCATTACCAGATAACGCTGGCCTTCTATCCCATGGCGCTGGGCTTCAATCCCCAGCTTCCGCCGCAGGCGCATACCGTCTTTTCCAAGGGAATTGCCGGACTTTCCAATGCGGAAATAGAATCCCTCCTGCTGGAGGTCCCGCCTCTCGAAGGCATGAATCTGCTTGTCTACCTTATCCGCAACTACTACGGCGTGCTTCTTGCCGCGCTGACGCTTTTCTTTGTCCTGCGTATCCGCGCATCCCGCACGGAAGTCCGTCGCCTGAAAAAAGTGGCCTATACGGATCTCGTCACCCAGGGCATCAACCGGGCCTGCTTTCTGCGCAAGGCGGAAAAGGCGCTGAAAAAGGAACAACCCTGCTATATTCTCAGCGCCAATATACGCCACCTCATTCACATCAATCAGCTTTACGGCTGCAAGTATGGCGACGCCGCCATCAGAAGCTGCTATACGGCCCTGCACATGTCCGGCGGTTCGCAGGACATCGTCGCCCATTGCGGCGGCGGACGCTTTCTCTGTCTCTGGCACGAAAAGGACGACGCGGCTCTGGAAGCCAGGCTGAATGATATCTTTAAAATCTTTTCAACCTATGGCGAAAGGCTCGGGCATCTTGTGCTGCTGACGATCGGCATTGTCCGCGTCACCTCGGATTTTGACAGGCTGGCAAACCTTGTCGCCGCGGCCGAAACGGCACAAAGCAGCATCAGCAACACCGCCTACAAGTCCTCCTTTACCTACTACAGCGCCGCGCTGGAAGATAAAAAGCAGCTCACCATACAAATTGAAAACAGAATGCTTGCCGCGCTGGAAGCGGGAGAATTTCAGGTCTACATCCAGCCGCAGTTCGACCTCCGCTCCAGCACCATCAAGGGCGGCGAAGCTCTCATTCGCTGGCAGGGCACATCGGGCGAAAACTTTTCTCCTGATCAGTTTATCCCGGTCTTCGAGCAGAACGGCTTTATCCGTCTGGTGGACACCTTCGTGCTTGAACAGATCTGCCAGTGGCTGCGCCGGCGTCAGGATCAGGGCAAGGAAGTCGTCCCCATTTCCGTCAATCAGTCGCGCGCGCTCTTCCTCACGGAAAACTACGCCGAAAAGCTGATCGACACCCTGCGCCGCTACAATGTTTCCAAGGATCTCATCGTCATAGAAATAACCGAAAGCATGACGGAAAGTAATTTGCCCCTGCTGCTCAAAAATCTCCGCACCCTCCGCAAAAACGGCATCAAGATAGCGCTGGACGACTTCGGCAAGGGCTATTCCTCGCTGGCGGCCCTGTTCAAGTTCCCCATCGACATTCTGAAACTGGACAAGGAATTTCTGGAAAACGAGCGCTACGAGCAGCTCCTCAGGCCCATTATTGCCCTTGGCAGGGAACTGGGCATGAACATTCTGTGCGAGGGCATCGAGACTCTTTCTCAGTTCAATCAGCTCAAGAAACTGGGCTGCACCTACGGGCAGGGCTTTCTCATGGCAAAACCCATGCCCATAAGCGCCTTTGAACGCTTTATGGAAGGCACACTGCGCGTAGACATGCTGCAACCACAACAACATTAGCCGACGCTGTCCGCAGTCTGTTTATACGTTGTTGTTTCGCTTTTTTCGGGGGAAGCCCCCTTATCTCTGCTGTCGATGCCCGTAGATTCCTTCGTCGCAACGGGCACGGCCTGCGGCTGCCTTCGGTCGCGGCTGACGCGAGAGGGTCTCGCCTTTCCGAAGGAAAGGCGTTCCCGTAGTTTCCCCAGGCTCCCCCTTACTTCTCAAAACGGAAAAAATTACGGGCCCGGCTTTCCGCAAGGAAGGCCGGGCCCTTTCACACCGGGACGTATCAACACAAACTAGAGCATTTCAAACCATACAGCCTGTCGTTTCGCGGAAAAAACGCGATCTTTTCGCTCGCTTCGGGTCGGGCGACGCTGTGCCGCCGCCTCGCGTTTCACCTTCGAAAAAGATAAAACGCCCTGGTCGTATTAAGCCGCTGTCCCTCTGTGCATCGCGGCTGCTGCCCGGCGCAGGCGGCGGGTCGCCTGCCCGGCGCGGGGCATGGGGTGAGAGGGGGGCAGATTGTACTCAGAAAGTTAACAGAGGGCTTGCTCAAAAAAGAAAGCCC
>CAMBWG010000122.1 GCA_945871415.1 uncultured Desulfovibrio sp. | reverse complement strand
ACGACAGGCCGTATGGTTTGAAGCGCACAATATTTCAAAATGCTCTCAACCAGAACAAACCAGACAAAGAAAGGCCCTGCCTCTTACGAGACAGGGCCTTAAAAAGCCTGCGCGCGCCCAGATGTATACAAACGTCATCGGGCGCATATCTCTCTGAAGAAAGCGCGCTGGGGAAGGGATAGGGGGCTTGGGGGGAAGGGAAACCCCTCTCGCGTGAGCAGAGGGGTTTCCCTTCCCCCCAACAAGACTAACGCCCCTAACGCGGGGAACGAATCTTCAAAGCGGCGGCCAGCTGACTGGCGAGATATTCGCCCAGGCGCTGCACAAGGAGGCTCTGACTCCGGGCCAGGGAGGCGAAATCCGGGCCGCTGGGTTGTTCCGCGGAGAAGAGCCCCTGCGCCAGCACCACGCCGAGGCGATCCCGGAGCTGCCAGCGTGCGGAAAGGCTGGAGCTGGCGTTGAAATCACCGTCCAGACGCAGAATATCCACAAGCAGAATGGGCGTATGTTCGCCGGCATCGCTGTCGGACAGAAGCGTGTAACCTCCGAAAGCCAGACGCGGGGTCAGCACTTCCCGCAGCACGCGGTGAACGCCCTTGTCCAGCGGCTCGGCCCACTGGTGCAGCCCGGCCACTTCCAGTTGCGAACTCTGGTCATGGCGCAGCACCATATCCCGCCGGTCAAGGTATTCCGGCAGCCCGACCGCGCCCAGACGGAGCATCTTGTCAGGTAGGGTTCCGGTCTGCGGAGGCGGCTGCCCGCTGTCGAGCAGATAATAGGACGTAGGGGCGCTCTTGACGCAGCCAAGAGCGAACAGGGCCAGCACAAGGCAGAGACTGCGGGCCAGCAGACGGGGCAGGGGGAAAGCTGTCATCGACGTTGTCCTTGTTTACCATAAATAAGAGCTTCGGGATTGCGTTCAATGGTATCGGCCACAGAACGCAGAGAACGCATGGCCGTTGTCGCTTCTCGCAGCATGCGCCGCATATCTTCCATCAGCGGCGAGGCCGGATGCAGCGCCGCGCCGGCCGTACGCGTGGTGCGTTCCACATTTTCCATGGCCAGGCGGAAACTTTCCAGCGCCTGCGGCAGTTCTGCGGACGCTGAGCCGAGCGTTGCATTCAGACGCTGCGTTGCCTGTCGGGCTTCGGCCAGCACGCCGTCCAGCTGGGTAAAGGTGGCCTGCATTCCGGCAAAAGCCCCCGTAACGGTGTCCAGCGCCGTATCCAGCTTACCGGAGCCCAGCGTTGTTGCCAGCGAACGCAGAATGACGTCCGCCGAGGCGACCATATCGGCCAGCGGCAGACGGGCCAGCCGCTTCTGCAACTGATCAATGGGCGACGGCAGCGTGGGAATTTCCAGATCGGGCGTCGAGGAGCGATAGACGGCTTCGGTGCCGGGGGCAAAGTCCAGCTCGATGCGGAACTGTCCTGTCACCAGACTTTGCATCTGCAGCCGTGCGCGCAGCCCTCCCTGAATCATCCGCCGGAAGGTTTCCCGCTGCAGCTCGGCGTTGGGCGTTCCTCCGGCCCATTCAATGGCGCCGTCCCTGAGCTGCACATAAACGGGAATGGTCGGCCCGGCTTCGCCGGGACGCCCTTCCAGAGCAATACGCGTCACGCTGCCCAGCGGCACGCCGCGAAAAACCACCGGCGAACCGATTTGCAGCCCGCTGACGGAACCGTCAAAATACAGCACGTATTCCGTGGCCGGGCTGAGCATGCGACCGCCGCCAAGGGCGACGATACCCACGACAAACAGCAGCAGTCCGCCGATAACAAAGGCCCCGACAGCCGTTTTTTGTGTTCTGGAGGCCATAGGCCCAGTCTCCTTTTGTCATGATCGGCAGGTACCAGAGCATTTTCAGTTTGGAACGCTGTACGGTTCAAACCATACCGGGCGGCGCTCTGCCGCCGCCTCGCGTTTTGCATTTTCAAAGGTAAACGCTCTACCCCTCGCCGCGCGTAAGGAATTTACGGGCGCTGGGAGCCGTTGCGGGATCATGCAGCATATCCGTGGGGTTGCCGCGCGCCATGACGGTACGGGTCGCGGCGTCCAGAAAAATTCCGTTATTGGCAATGGCAAAAATGCTCGCCAGCTCGTGCGAAACTATGACAAACGTTGTCCCGAGGGTATCGCGCAATTCCAGAATGAGATCGTCCAGCAAACGGGAACTGACGGGGTCCAGTCCGGCCGAAGGCTCGTCCAGGAACAGCACGTCGGGATCAAGGGCCATGGCACGCGCCAGCCCGGCGCGCTTGCGCATGCCTCCGCTGATTTCGCTGGGATAATAGTCTTCAAAGCCCGCCAGCCCGGCCAGCGCCAGCTTGAGCGACGCCAGCTCCCGGATTTCCGCATCCTCAAGATCCGTGTACTGCTGCAGAGGCAGCCCCACATTTTCCGCCAGCGTCATGGAACTCCACAAAGCGCCGCTCTGGAACAGAACGCCGATGCCGCGCATCAGCCCCTGCCGGACATCCTCTCCGGCGTTCCAGAAATCCTGTCCGCCATAAAGAACGCGCCCCTTACTCGGCGCTTTCAGCCCCATCAGCACACGCAGCAGCGTACTTTTGCCGCAGCCGGAACCGCCCATGATAAGAAAGATGTCACCCTTCCGGACATCAAGATTCACATCCCGCATCAGAATATAGTCGCCGTAGGCAACCGTCAGATCGCGGGTGGAAATGCGCGGCGTGTCGGGAGAGACGAGCATGCTCATAATCAGATACGCAGCAGATTGCAGATGATGGTGATGATGGCCGTGGCCACGATAATCCCCACAAGCGAATGCACCACCGCCGTGGTCGTGGCGCGCCCGACGGCAAGGGCGCTTCTGCCGCAACGCATACCGTGATAGCAGCCGGACAGAGCGATGATGACCCCGAACACGGCCCCGTAGACAAGACCAATCAGACCGTGCCGGAAATTAACCATGGAAACGGTGGCATTCAGATACTCCGGCGCGTTGAGCCCCAGCATGCCCACGCCGACCAGAAAACCGCCGAGTATGCCCATAAGATCGGCATACACGGTCAGCAGCGGCGTCATCAGCGCCAGCGCCAGCATACGCGGCAGCACCAGAAAATCCGTGGGGGACAAGCCCGTTGTGGAGAGGGCGTCCACTTCCTCGTTGACCTGCATGGTTCCGATAACGGCGGCATAGGACGCGCCCATGCGCCCGGACATGACCACGCCGACCATGACGGCCCCCATGACACGCAGCATGCCGATGCCCACAAGCCCCGCCACATAAAGCTGTGCGCCGAACTGCTGCAGCTGCACCGCGCCCACAAAGGCCAGAATCAGACCGAACAGCAGGCTTGTTATGGAAATAATCGGCAAGGCGCAGACGCCGCACTCATACATGGCCGCCAGAAAATCCTGCGCACGCATGTGCGAGCGTCCGAGCAGAAAACGCCCGAAGGACAGAGCCGCATCGCCCAGGAATTCGAGGAAATCGCCGACGCTCACAGGCACGGACAGCACGGAACCGCCCAGACGCTCCAGCAGCCCGGCCTCGCGCGTGCCGCGCTGGGCCCCCTCCTTGGGCGGCACGGCAAAGGCAAGCTGCAACAACCGCCCCAGACCGGGCGGCAGATTGTCCACCACTTCCACCTGCCGCGCGCGGGCCTGACGCACAAGACGCACAAGAAAGACCAGCAGACTGCTGTCCCACTGGTGCAGGCCATCGGCCGTCAGCAGCAGACGCCCGCAGCCGCCATCGGCGGCACGCAGAGCATCCCCCGCTTCAGGGGGCCAGGGCTGGGAGATATTCCAGGAGCCGCCCACGCACACGCGACATTCCGTCCCGTCCCGGCGCAGGCTTACTTGCGGACCGGTATTCATCTTTATAGTATAGCCGCAGCGCGGAATACCCGCAAGAGCAGAGAGCGTTTTACCTTTGAAAAGGTAAAACGCGAGGCGGCGGCACAGGGCCGCCCGACCCGAAGTGCGCGGAAAAGCCGCGTTTTCCGCAAAACGACAGGCCGTATGGTTTGAAACGCACAGCATTTCAAACTGAAAATGCTCCAGACCCGCTTTTCCCTCAACCCAAAGGATCGCCATGTCGCTCAAGACCCGCCTTGGCCTCGACAGGGAACCCGTTTTCCTGATGGACGGTTCCGCCTTCATTTTCCGGGGCTTCTTTGCCAATCGCAATATGCAGCGCTCCGACGGTTTTCCCACCAATGCACTGGTCGTCGTTGCGCGCATACTTCTGCGCATTCTTCGTAACGAGCGCCCCCGCTATTTTGCCTTTGTGCAGGACGGCAAGGGCAAGAACTTCCGCCACGAAATCTATGATCAGTACAAGGCAAACCGGGATGCCACGCCGGAAGATCTTGTGCGCCAGTTCGAGCCCATCCGCGACATGGTGCGCGCGCTGGGTCTGCGGCTGGAAATTTCTCAGGGCTGCGAGGCCGACGACTGCATTGCTTCGCTGGCGGCACGTTTCAGCGCGGAACACCCCGTGATTATCATCAGCGGCGACAAGGACCTGAAGCAGTGCCTCGGCCCCAACGTCTATATGTGGGACCCCGCCGCCAGGGAGGAAAAACTGCTGGATGCCGCCGCCTTTACAGCGGAAAGCGGCATAGCCCCGCAGCACTGGCCCGATATGCAGGCACTCATCGGCGACAGCAGCGACAACATCCCGGGCGTACCCGGTATCGGCCTCAAGACGGCCCGCCAGATCTGCGACATCTGCCCCACGCTGGAAGACATTCGCGATCATTTTTCTCTGCTCCCGCCCAAATTGCAGGACAAGCTGCGCGATCATCTTGATGCCATGTTCACCTGGCGGGAACTGACGCGTCTCTCTCGCAGCCAGTGCGCCGATCTTACGCTGGAGGATCTGCGCGTGCAGCCCCCCAATCAGGAAACCTGCACGGCCCTTGCCCGGGAATTTGAGCTGTTCGCCCTGCGCCGCGACATGGATGCCCTCCTGCGCGGTCTGCCGCCGCAGACGGACGCCCCCGCCCCCGGCCAGACGACGGCAACGGCCTCACGCCCCGCGCCCGTGCCCGCGCCCCGCACGCCCGCTTCCGGCCGGAACCTCGATCAGGGCAGTCTGCTGGATATGAGCCTTGCAGCCTCATCCGCCGCCGTAACCATCCCCGAAGCGCGCGATAGTGCCGCGCTTCCCGCCTGCTCGGGGCGGCGTGTGGCCCTTGTCTGGCCCTCCGGCCCGGGGAGACCGCCGCACGTGGCCGTGGAGGACTCTCCCCGGCCGCAGGAATTTCTCTGGCTCGGCCGCATGGAAGATCTGCGCCGCTGGCTGGCGGATGCCGCGCTGCTTGTGGCCGCGGACATCAAGGAATGTATCGTCTCCCCGTGGGCACAGGCCGAAGACATTCTCTGGCCGCCGAACTTCGATCTTGGTCTGGCCGCCTATCTGCTCAACCCGGAAGAGGGCGATTACAGCTGGTCGCGCCTGCTCTCCCGCTACGGCGTCATGCTGGAGCATACCGAGGAGCAGGGCCCGGCCTCGCTGGCGCTGGCCCTGACGGATCTGCTGCGCAGCCGTATGGAAAGCGCCGCGCTGCTGCCGCTCTATCACAATCTGGAATTGCCCCTGACGCCCGTACTGGCGCACATGGAAGCGCGCGGCATTGCCATTGACGCCGCAGCCTTCCAGAGTTTCCTTGCCGATGTTCAGGCAGAACTCGACACCCTGTCCGCCACGGTCTACGAGGCCGCCGGGCCTGAATTCAATATCCGTTCGGCCCAGCAGCTGGGCGAGGTGCTGTTCAATGAACTGAAGCTGCCAGCGCCCCGCAAAACAAAGGGCGGGCAGGCGTCCACCAGCCAGCAGACGCTGGAAAAACTGGCGGGCAAACATCCCGTCGTGGACAGTATCCTTCAGTTCCGCAAGCTGGAAAAAATGCGCTCCACCTATCTTGATCCGCTGCCCCGGCTGATGGACGCCCGGGGGCGTATCCATACGACCTTTAATCAGATGGCCACCGCCACCGGCCGCCTGTCCTCCCGCAATCCCAACTTGCAGAATATTCCCGTACGCGGGCCGCTCGGCAAGCGCATGCGGGCCTGTTTCATTGCCGGGCCGGGGCACAAGCTCATTTCGGCGGACTATTCGCAGGTGGAGCTGCGCGTGCTGGCGCATATGTCGCAGGATGCGGCCCTGCTGGATGCCTTCCGGCACGGCGCCGACATCCACGCCCGCACCGCCGCTCTTATTTACGATCTGCCGCAGGCCGAGGTCAGCCCGGATCAGCGCCGCAACGCCAAGACCATCAACTTTGGTCTGATCTACGGCATGGGCGCGCAAAAACTCGGGCAGGAGCTGCATATCTCCCTGGCGGAAGCCAAGGCCTTCATTGCCCGTTACTTCGAGCGCCTTACCGGCCTGAAAGCCTTTTATGAGAATGTGGAAGCCGACGCCCGACAGCACGGCTACGTCACCACCCTTGGCGGACGCCGCCGCCTGCTGCCCGATATTCTTTCGGCCAACGGGCAGGCCTCCGCGCTTGCGCGACGGCAGGCCATCAATACCGTCATTCAGGGCTCCGCGGCCGATATCATCAAGCTGGCCATGCTGGCCGTGGCCCGCGATGCCCGCCTGCAGGCCCTGCACGCCCGCCTGCTTCTGCAGGTACACGACGAACTGCTGCTGGAAGTTCCCGCGGAACATGCCGACGAAGCCGGCGCCCGCGTTGCCGAACTCATGGCGCAGGTGCAGCCCGGCGGCGCGCCTCTCTCCATTCCTCTGGCCGTGGACTGGGGCGTGGGCGACGACTGGGGTGCCGCGCATTATTGCCTGTTAACTCTAAATCTTTCTTCTGGGGGGAAGGAACCCCCCTTGGCTAGCGCGCA
>CAMBWG010000121.1 GCA_945871415.1 uncultured Desulfovibrio sp. | reverse complement strand
TGGGGGAGGGGGAACCACCTCTCGCGCAAGCAGAGGGGGTTCCCCCTCCCCCAGAAAAACAAACCATAAAAAAATCTTGACGTCTTTGGCTTGTTCGGATAAACAAGCCGGAGTTCTTCACGGAAGAACGTCCCTGGACGGCAGGGAAGGACAGGTTGACCTGTCCTGCGCGCCCAAAGCCCCTCTGTGGCGGCTGCGGGATTTGACATGTGCAGGCGTTACCAGATGCCGAGACATTGTCGAGCCGTTCCAGCCCGTTGACGGATCCCGTCCGCTGTGCGAACGACCCGGGGCTGTAAGGTGTAGAGGGGGCAAACCCCGATTTGGTGACCCTGCGTTCCTTCAGGCTGCCGCATTCTGCGGCGGCTGTCCGGAAGCGCCGGGTGCGTCACGAGAGTGATGCGGCGTTTTCCGCTCCATTCTCCGTGTCCTGATTCAGGACGTTTCGTGACGCGCTGCTTTCAAGCGCCCCAATCTTCTTTGTTGCCACCTCTAGCCTCCGTCATAGGGTGAGGCCGCCGGGCCGTATGGCCCGCGATAACGCGCGTTGCGAATCGAACCCGATTCGAAAATGCAGATAAGGAACCCGCGTCGCCCCAACAGGCGCGGGATGTTATCCAAATGGAGTAGGCAACATGACGACAGTTAGCAGTGATCGCATTCGGATCAAGCTCAAGGCCTACGATTACCGCATTCTTGATAAAGCTGTTGCGGAAATCGTGGACACGGCGCGCAATACCGGTGCCGGCGTGGCGGGGCCCATTCCCCTGCCCACCAACATTCGCAAATACACCATCCAGCGCTCCGTGCATGTGAACAAGAAGTCCCGCGAGCAGTTTGAAATGCGCATTCACAAGCGGCTTATGGATATTCTTGAACCCACCCAGCAGACCGTCGACGCGCTCGGCAAGCTTTCCTTGCCCGCCGGTGTTGATGTGGAAATCAAGCTCTAGTGAGAGGCAGTCATGGCTGAGAAAATGGGAATTTTGGGTCGCAAGCTTGGCATGACCCGCATTTTTGCCGGTGACGGCGCTTCTGTGCCCGTCACGGTGGTTCAGGCCGGGCCCTGCCCCGTCACCCAGGTGAAAACCGCTGAAAAAGACGGTTACAACGCGCTGCAGATCGCGTTCACCGAAGATAAGGAAAAGCACGTCAGCAAGGCCATGCAGGGGCATTTCGCCAAGGCGGGTACGGGCCTGTTCCGTCACCTGCGCGAAATCCGCCTGGAAGGTGCGCCCGAGCTGGAAGCCGGCGCTCAGCTGACGGTGGATATGTTCGCCGCCGGCGACAAGGTGAAAGTGACCGGCAAGAGCATCGGTAAGGGCTATCAGGGCCGTATGCGCCGCTGGAACTTCGCCGGTTCCAAGGATACGCACGGCTGCGAAAAGGTGCATCGCAACAACGGTTCCGTGGGTAACAACACCTTCCCCGGACACGTGTTCAAGGGCCGCAAGATGGCCGGTCACTGGGGCGATGAAACCGTGACCCAGATGGGCCTCGTGATTGTGGACGTGCGCCCCGAAGACAACGTCATTCTGATCAAGGGCTCCGTGCCCGGCCCCAAGAACGGGCTGGTGCTGATCCGCAAGCAGTAGGGGAACATCATGGCTACTGTGAAAGTATACGACCAGAACAAACAGGAAAGCGGCGACATCACGCTGGCCTCTGACGTGTTCGAGGTTGAGGTTCGTCCTGAAATCCTCAACCTTGTGGTTCGCGCCCAGATGGCCGCCAAGCGCGCCGGTACCCATAAGGCCAAAACTCGCGCCTTCGTTTCCGGCGGCGGCGTGAAGCCCTGGAAGCAGAAGGGCACGGGCCGCGCCCGCGCCGGTTCCAATCGTTCGCCCGTGTGGCGTGGCGGTGCCATCGTGTTCGGCCCCCAGCCCCGCGATTACAGCTTCAAGGTGAACAGCAAGGTCCGCGCTCTTGCCATGAAGATGGCTCTTTCCAGCCGTCTTGCCGGTGAAAGCCTGCTGGTGGTCAAGGGCATCGAACTGCCCGAAGCCAAGACCAAGCATTTCGCCAAGGTGGCCGGCGCTCTGGGCCTGACCAAGGCTCTGATCGTCGCTCCCGAGCTGGACGAAACCCTGTGCCGCTCCGCCCGCAATATTCCGGGCCTGACGCTGACGACGCCGTCGCAGCTGAGCGTGCTGGAAATCCTGCGCCACAAGCAGCTGGTGCTGCTCGAAGGCGCCGTGGCGCCTGTTGAAGCGCGCTTTGCCCGGAAGGGGGCCTAAGATGGAATTTACGCAAGTGCTTTTGAAGCCCCTGATTACCGAAAAGACGACCTTCGTGAAGGAAGGTGCCAATCAGGTGGCTTTTCTCGTCCATCCCCGCGCCAACAAGCTTGAAATCAAGCAGGCTGTGGAGAAGGCGTTCAATGTGGAAGTGAAGGCTGTCAACGTGGTTCGCAAGGCTCCCGCCAACCGGGAGCGTCAGGGCCGCGTGATCGGTCGCAAGCCCGGCTGGAAGAAGGCCTATGTGACCTTGGCCGAAGGCGCTAAAATCGAGTTCTTCGAGGGAGTGTAAAAAATGGCTGTCCGTAAGCTGAAACCGACCTCCGCGGGCCGTCGCTTCCAGACGGTTTCCGATTTTGCGGAAATCACCCGGACGACCCCTGAAAAGTCGCTCACCGAAGGTCTGACCAAGAAGGCCGGCCGCAACAACCGCGGCCGCGTGACCAGCCGTCGTCGCGGCGGCGGCGTGAAGCGCCTGTATCGCATCATCGACTTCAAGCGCAACAAGACCGGTATCGAAGCCCGCGTCGCGCATATTGAATACGATCCCAACCGCACCGCCCGTATCGCTCTGCTCCACTACGTGGACGGCGAAAAGCGCTACATCCTCGCCCCCGTGGGCCTGAAGCAGGGCGATGTGGTCATGAGCGGCGTGAACAGCCGCACCGGCGCCGTGGCCGACATCAAGCCCGGCAACGCGCTGGAAATGGGCCGCATCCCCGTGGGTACCATCATCCACAACGTGGAACTGTCCCCCGGCAAGGGCGGTCAGCTCTGCCGCGCCGCCGGCACCTATGCTCAGCTGGTGGCCAAGGAAGGCAAGTACGCCCTGCTGCGTCTGCCCTCCGGCGAAGTGCGCAAGGTGCTGGCTTCCTGCGTGGCCACTGTGGGCCAGGTGGGCAACATCCAGCACGAAAACATCTCCCTGGGCAAGGCCGGCCGCAACCGCTGGCTGGGGCGCCGTCCTCAGGTCCGCGGTGTGGCCATGAACCCCATCGACCATCCCCTGGGCGGTGGCGAAGGCCGCAGCTCCGGTGGTCGTCATCCCGTGTCGCCCTGGGGTATGCCTGCCAAGGGCTTCAAGACCCGCGACAAGAACAAGCCTTCCTCGCGCCTCATTGTTAAGCGCCGCGGCCAGAAGTAGGAGTAGATCATGCCCAGATCGTTGAAAAAAGGGCCGTTCGTCGACGGCCATCTGATGAAGAAGGTCGACGCCGCCGTGGCCAACAATGACCGTCGCGTGGTCAAGACCTGGTCGCGTCGTTCGACCATTTTGCCTGAAATGGTGGGCCTCACCTTTGCCGTGCACAACGGCAAGAAGTTCGTGCCCGTGTTCGTGACGGAAAACATGGTGGGCCACAAGCTGGGCGAATTTTCGCCCACCCGTACCTTCCACGGCCATGCCGCCGACAAGAAGGCCAAGGCCGGAAAGAAGTAGGGTAGAAAGATGGAATCGAAAGCTATCGCCAAATATCAGCGCGTCTCGCCCCGCAAGACCCGCCTTGTGGCCAAGAATGTCGTGGGCATGGGCGTGGAAGAAGCGCTGAACGTGCTGCGTTTCACCCCCAACAAGCCTGCCGGCGTGTTGTACGGTGTGGTCAAGAGCGCCCTTGCCAACGCCTCCCAGCTGGGCGGCGTGGACGTGGACGCCATGGTGGTCAAGGAAATCGTGGTCAACGAAGGCCCCACGTGGAAGCGCTTCATGCCCCGCGCTCAGGGCCGCGCCACCAAGATTCACAAGCGTACGAGCCACGTTACCGTTATTCTCGCAGAAGGGCAGGACTAGGCTATGGGTCAGAAAGTACATCCGTTCGGCTTCCGGCTTGGGTACAACAAGAACTGGCAGTCCCGCTGGTTCAGCAAGAAGGAATACCCTGCCTTTGTGTATGAAGACAGCAAGATTCGCGCGTACGTCAAGAAGCTCCTGTATCATGCGGGCCTGGCCAAGATCGAAATCGAGCGCGCCGGCGGCAAGGTTCGTCTGATCCTTTCCACCGCCCGCCCCGGCATCGTCATCGGCCGCAAGGGCGTTGAAATCGAAAAGCTGCGCGGCGACCTTCGCCGCAAGTTCGGCCGCGAGTTCTCGCTGGAAGTGAATGAAATCCGTCGTCCCGAAGTGGAAGCGCAGCTGGTGGCCGAAAACATCGCCCAGCAGCTTGAGCGCCGCGTGGCCTTCCGTCGCGCCATGAAGCGCACGGTGTCCCTGGCCCGCAAGTTCGGCGGCGAAGGCATCAAGGTGACCTGCGCCGGCCGTCTGGCCGGGGCCGAAATCGCCCGTACCGAATGGTACCGCGACGGCCGCGTGCCCTTGCAGACCCTGCGCGCCGACATTGACTACGGCTTTGCCGAGGCGCACACCACCTACGGCCTTATCGGCGTGAAGGTGTGGATTTACAAGGGTGAAATCCTTGACAAAGAGGTTGATCAATAATGCTCGCGCCCAAGAAAGTAAAATTCCGTAAATGGCAGAAGGGCCGTCTGCGCGGCCTTGCCAGCCGTGGCGCTTCCATCGCTTTCGGCGACATCGGCCTGAAGGCCGTGCAGCACGGTCAGCTGTCCAGCCAGCAGATTGAAGCTGCCCGTATCGCCATGATGCGCCACATCAAGCGTGGCGGCAAAGTGTGGATTCGTATTTTCCCCGACCGCCCCGTGACCGCGAAGCCTCTGGAAACCCGTCAGGGTTCCGGTAAGGGTGCTCCGGTGGGCTGGTGCGCTCCGGTCAAGCCCGGCCGCGTACTGTACGAGATCAAGGGCGTCAGCATTGAGCTGGCCAAGGAAGCCCTGACCCGCGCCGCCCACAAGCTGCCCATCAAGACCGTGATCGTCGTGAAGGAGGGCAACTAACATGGCCAAGAACGAAAACGCCCGCCTCTCCGCCGAGGAACTGAGCAAGCTCAGCGCCGATGAGCTCAAGGCCAAGCTGGCCGAGCAGCGCGAAGAGCTGATGCAGGCCCGCTTCAAGCACGCCACTGCCCAGCTGGAAAAGACCTCCGAGCTGAAGGCCATGCGCCGCCAGGTGGCCCGCATCTCCACCATTCTGAATCAAAAGGACTAAGGGGCGACGACCATGCAAGCTCTGGAAGATCGCAAGGGCAGAACCCTCATCGGCGTCGTCGTGAGCGACAAGAACGACAAGACCATTGTCGTGCGCGTCGAAACGCTGGTGAAGCACCCCCTGCTGAAAAAATATGTGAGGCGCCGCAAGAAGTTCACGGCTCATGATCCCATGAACGAATGCGGCATTGGCGACAAAGTGAAGATTATCGAGTTCCGCCCCATGTCGCGCAACAAGCGCTGGCATCTGGTGAGCATTCTCGAAAAGGCTGTGTAGGGTGACACCATGATTCAGGTAGAATCGACGCTTCAGGTGGCCGACAACTCCGGCGCCAAAAAGGTGGCCTGCATCAAGGTGCTCGGCGGTTCGCACCGCCGTTACGCCTCCGTGGGCGACGTTATCGTGGTTTCCGTCAAGGAAGCCATGCCCCACAGCAAGGTGAAGAAGGGCGACGTGATGAAGGCCGTTATCGTGCGCACCGCCAAGGAAGTGCGCCGCATGGACGGCAGCTATATCAAGTTCGACGGCAATGCCGCTGTTCTGCTCTCCAATCAGGGCGAACCGGTGGGGACCCGTATCTTCGGCCCCGTGGCCCGTGAACTGCGCGCCCAGAACTTCATGAAGATCATTTCCCTTGCGCCGGAAGTGCTGTAGGAGCAAGACATGAAATCGTACCGCATCCGCAAGGACGACATTGTCAAGATCATTGCCGGCAAGGACAAGGGCAAGGAAGGCAAGGTTCTCAAGATTCTTCGCAAGAAGGATCGCGTGCTGGTGGAAAACGCCAACAAGGTGAAACGCCACATGCGCCCCAACCCCTATGCCCAGCAGCCCGGCGGCATCATCGAAAAGGAAATGCCGCTGCACGTGTCCAACGTGATGCTGATCTGCCCGCTGTGCCACAAGCCCACCCGCGTGAGCTACACGTACGTGGAAGCCGAAGGCAAGCAGAAGAAAGTGCGCGTCTGCAAAGAATGCAAAGAAGTCATGGACTAAGGTGAAGCAATGACCCGCCTCGAAAAAATCTATCGAGAGAAAGTGGCTCCGGTATTGCAAAAGGAGTTCAATTACACCTCCTCCATGCAGCTTCCCGGAATTGAGAAGATCTCTCTGAACATCGGCCTCGGCGCCGCCAGCCAGAACAACAAGCTCATGGAAGAAGCCGTGGCCGAACTGACGGCCATTGCCGGACAGAAGGCCGTGGTGACGCGCGCCAAGAAGTCCATCGCTTCCTTCAAGGTTCGTGAAGGCATGCCCATCGGCGCCCGCGTGACCCTGCGCAAGGACCGTATGTGGGACTTCCTGGACAAGTTGATGAACTTTGCCCTGCCCCGCGTGCGCGACTTCCGCGGTATCCCGGATCGCGGCTTCGACGGTCGCGGCAACTTCACCCTGGGCATCAAGGAACACACCATCTTCCCCGAACTGGAAGTGGACCGTGTGGAAAATCCCAAGGGTATGAACATCACCATCGTTACCTCGGCCACCACGGACAAGGAAGGCAAGTTCCTTCTGGACCAGCTGGGCATGCCGTTCCGCA
>CAMBWG010000120.1 GCA_945871415.1 uncultured Desulfovibrio sp. | reverse complement strand
CCACGGCCACCTGGGCCACAACCAGGTGCTCTACCAACTGAGCTACTTCCGCCGTCCGTGTGAAAATGCTTTTACGCAACTTTATTCCGCTTGGCAAGCATTTTTTTCAAAAAAAACTATTTTGGATTTTTTTTTTTAAAAAACGTATGCCTTTCACCGCATTCCCGTGCCGTTTTTTCCACGGCTGCCGGGCATTTCTCTAATCCCCAGTCGGGGCACGCCTGCCCCTCAGAGGACGTATGGACAAACTTCTTATCGAAGGCGGCACGCGCCTGGAAGGCGCCATTGACGTCGGCGGTTCCAAAAATGCCGCCCTGCCTATTCTTTTCGGGACCATTCTGCTGGACGGTCCCATGACGTTTACCAATGTCCCCAACCTGCGCGACATCCATACCACGCTTACCCTGCTGGGCATTCTCGGCTGCCCCTGCGCCTACGACAGCCGCGTAGTCCGGGCGACTCCCGGCCAGCTCAAGGCCGAGGCCCCGTATGATCTGGTCCGTACCATGCGCGCGTCGGTTCTCTGCCTCGGCCCGCTGCTGGCGCGCATCGGCGAAGCGCGTGTTGCCCTTCCCGGCGGCTGCGCCATTGGAGCGCGTCCCGTGGATCAGCACCTCAAGGGGCTGGAAAAGATGGGTGCGCACTTTGATCTGGAAAACGGCTATATTCAGGGACGCTGCGACGGCCTCAGGGGAGCCCACATAACCTTTGACATGCCGACCGTGGGCGGAACGGAAAATCTACTTATGGCGGCCACGCTTGCCGATGGGGAAACAGTGCTGGAAAACTGCGCGCGTGAACCTGAAGTGGTGGACCTTGCCAATTTCCTGCGTCACTGCGGCGCGCGCATCGAAGGGCACGGCAGCAGCACCATTACGGTGCAGGGCGTATCCAGCCTGCGCGGCACAAGCTATGCCATCATGCCCGATCGCATCGAAGCGGGCACCTTCCTTGCGGCTGCCGGTATCACCGGCGGCGATCTGCTGGTGCGCGGCTGCCCGTATGAAGAGCTGGAAGCCGTCATTCTCAAGCTGCAGAGCATGGGCATGAAGATTGAGCGCACCTCTGAAGGCGTGCGCGCCGTCTGCGACGGACGGCTGAACGGAACGGACGTTAAAACACAACCCTACCCCGGCTTTCCCACGGACATGCAGGCCCAGATCATGGCCGTCATGGCGCTGGCCAATGGGGCCAGCATGGTGGAAGAACGGATTTTTGAAAACCGCTTCATGCACGTGCTGGAGCTGGTGCGCCTGGGCGCGGACATCCGGGTTTCCGGCAGAACGGCTATGATTCGCGGCGTGGAGCGCCTTACCGGCGCGCCCGTCATGGCGTCGGATCTGCGGGCCAGCGCCTCGCTTGTACTGGCCGGTCTTGCCGCTCACGGCGTCACGGAAGTACAGCGCATCTATCATCTCGATCGCGGCTATGAACGCATTGAAGAAAAACTGAATGCCGTGGGCGCGCGTATCCGCCGCGTCAAGGAATAATCGGGAGGTTCTCATGCCCCGCGTTCTGATCCTGCTGCTTCTTCTCTGCTGCTTTGCCCTGAACGGCTGCAGTGTCGCCTACGGCGTCTATGACGACAAGCGTCTGAGCGGCACCATTGCCGAGGACAAGGGCATTGCCACCGGCATCAAGACGGATCTGCTCAATCACAAATTCGGCGACGGCTGGAATATTTCCGTCTACTGCTACTACGGGCATGTTTTCCTTGTGGGCGAAGTGCCTCCCCAGGCCCGAAACGAAGCCATTACCATTGCCCGCCGGAATGCGCGGGTCCGTTCGGTGCGCGCGCACTGGTTTGATGCCGCCGCCAGCGAAACATCCGATCTCATGCTGGCGACCAAACTCCGTACCGAGCTTATCGGTACCAGCAACCTCAGCTCCACGCGCATTGATACCGAGGTCAACAGCGGCCGCGTCGTGCTGCTCGGCGTCGTTGCCAACGAACAGGAGCGGTCGCTGGCGGTGCAGACCGCGCAGCGCGTCAGCGGCGTCGTCCGCGTCTACAGCTATCTGATGCTGCCCGAAGAGGCGACCCCCGCCCTGAAATAGGCAGGGAAACGCCCCGTAGATAATCATCCTTTGCTCACAGAAAGGCCCTCATCGTCATCAGCGATGAGGGCCTTTTCGCATTCTCTCCGGCGCGTCGGTTTCTCTTTTCGGAGCGTTTTCAGTTTGAAACGCTGCGCGTTTCAAACCATACGGCCTGTCGCTTCGCGGAAAAAACGCGGATTTTCCGATCACTTTGGGCCGGGCGGCGCTGTGCCGCCGCCTCGCGTTTCGCCTTTTTCAAAGTTGAAACGCTCTAAAAATCCACGCCGGGAACCGCGGGAAGCCCCTTTTGCCAGGGATGCCTGATTTCCTCCATACTGGTGACAAGGTCGGCTGTCTCCAGCAGCCAGTCGGGAGCGCCCCGCCCAGAAAGGACCACGTGACAGGATTTTTCCTGTGCTTCAAGCAGCAGCGACTCCAGCTCCTCCCGCAGCAGAAGCCCCGCCCGCAGGGCATACAGAGCTTCGTCCAGAATCAGCATATCGTGATCCGCAAGCCGCAGCCGCGCCCACAGCAGAGTTTGTTCGGCCGCGCTCCTGTGCCGCGGACGTTCGTCCTCCCGCCGGAAAAAGCCGCAGCCGCCAGCCAGAAAATCCGCGCCCAGCAGGCGCTCCAGCACCTGCTGCTCTCCGGCGCAGCCGGATTCCTTCATGAACTGGGCAAAGGCCACGCGCAAACCGCCGCCCAAAGCCCGCACAACCTGTCCGAGACAGGCGCTCGTCTTGCCTTTGCCGTTGCCGGTATAAACCAGAATCACTCCCACACTCCCGGCAGCGGCTCGCCGCACTTAGGACAGACGCCGCGCGTCGTCATCTTGCTGGACACGCGCCCGGTGCGCCGCGCGATGCACAGCATGCCGCACTTGGGGCAGGATGTGCTGGCGCCCATAGGGCTGCTGACATTGCCCAGATATACAAAGTTCAGCCCTTCGCCGCGCGCCAGATTCCAGCAATGCTCCAGCTGCCCCTGCGTTGTCGCCTGCCTGTCGCTCATCAGATAGGCGGGACGGAAGGCGGAAAGATGCCACGGCGTATCCGGCCCCAGCTCATCCCGGATGAAACGGGCGATATCCCGGATCTCGTCGTCGCTGTCATTCAGGCCGGGAATAACCAGCGTCGTCACTTCCAGCCACCAGCCAAGCCGGCGGATGGTCTTCAGGTTATCCAGCACCGGCGCGAGACGTCCGCCGCACTGCTCCCGGTAAAAACTCTCGCGGAAAGACTTCAAATCAACATTGGCCGCGCTGATGCGCCGCCGCAAGGACAGAAGACAATCCTCGGACATGAAACCGTTGGTTACCATGATGCAACGCTTTTCCGTTGTCTGGAGCAGCCCCGCCACCGCGAACATCAGTTCAAAGGAGACTGTCGGCTCATTGTAGGTGAAGGCCACCAGCGACGCCCTCTGCTGCTCCGCCAGCCGGAAGACTTCGGCAGGCTCCACCCGCTGTCCCGTTACGGACCCGCTTTTCGAGGGCAGACAGGAAATGGCGTAATTCTGGCAGAACTTGCAGGAAAAGTTACATCCGGCGCTGCCGAAGGAAAAAACCTTGCTTCCCGGCAGGAAATGATACAACGGCTTTTTTTCAACCGGATCAATGTGCGGCGACGTCATAATATTCTCTGCCAGCGACACAAGCTTGCCGCGCAGATTTACGCGCATGCCGCAAATGCCTTTCCCGTTGCGCGGAATGCGGCACGCATGAGCGCAGAGGCCGCAGCGCACGGCATCGTCAGGAAGCGCTTCCCAGAATTGAGCGGTCATAACCTCCTCCCTCGCCTGTCCGCACTGTGCGCGGCGGACATCAGTCATATTGCAAAAAAACGGCCGGCATCCGCAGGAGGCCGGCCGTCGAACCGTTTCTGTCTGTTACACGATGCCTATCGACCGGAGCCGCGCCACCAGGACGGCGGAATACCGCCCCCCTGCGGGGGCCGCTGACCGGGATTCCAGTACGGCGGACGCGACGGATACGGCGGGCGCCCATGATCCCAGTGCGGCGGACGCGGCGGACGCTGACCGGGATTCCAGTACGGCGGGCGCGACGGATACGGCGGACGTCCGTGATCCCATTGCGGCGGACGGGGCGGACGCTGACCCGGCTCCCAATACGGGGGGCGCGGCGGGCGATTATCCGGGTTCCAGTGCGGCGGACGCGGGGGACGATGCCCCTGATCCCAGTGTGGCGGACGGGGCGGACGATTATCGGGGTACCACTGCGGCGGATAATACCCGCCGCCGCCCTGCGACCAGTTCCCATACGCGTCGGGATACACCTGCGGCGCAATATACATGGGCGGCTGCTGCGTCATGGGCTGACGGGGGGCGATGATCGTTGTCACGGTTTCATCCCGTTCCTGATCATGCCAGGTGCCGCTGTAGCCTCCGAACGACTGTCCCGTGCCGCTCACGATATCTTCCCTCGGCGCATTTTTGCGCGGCGGCTGAGACGCCGGAGCCTGCTGCCGGTCTTCCGGCGACATCTGAGGAGCTCCCTGCCCTGCCGCCGACGGCATCTGCGACGGGGGCTGCTCCTCTCCGCTCACAAGAGGAGGAATCTCCAGTCCTCCCGGCGCGGCTCCGGCCGGCTCGCGGCTGTCCGCCGCCCAGGACGAAGGACAGGCAGCCAGAAGGGCAAGAGCCATCACAAGGGAGGAGGTCCCCTTTCTTACGGCGGAAAACAAGGTATCTGCGTTGGTCGTCATGAATTTACTCCAGGGGTTTTCCATCTCACAGCGCAACGGCGTCATGCGCGAAGCCCTTACGGATATTCGCCGCATGCGCCCATACCTTTTCATAGAGCCTGCCATACCATCCCATTGCCCCTGCTCCCTGTCAAATCCTTTTTCCTGCCGGACAAGGGTGTTGCGGGAAAAGCGGACCGGAGCGGGATTTTTGCCCCAAAAGCCCCTTGGGATTCTCAACTTTTTCTGTTATCTTCCCCGTAAGGAGGAAGTATCTATGTCCACAGACCGCGCCAAAGCCTACACTGAAGCCGGCGTCAACATGCAGGCGGGCAACGACCTTGTAAGCCGCATTAAACATCTTGTCGCCCGCACGCATACCAAGGGCGTTATCTCCGATATCGGCGGCTTCGGGGGCCTGTTCCGCCCGGAAATTGCCGACATGGCCGACCCGGTGCTGGTATCTTCCACCGACGGCGTGGGCACCAAGCTCAAGCTGGCCTTTCAGTGCAACAAGCACGACACGGTGGGCATAGATCTCGTCGCCATGAGCGTTAACGACATTCTGGTGCAGGGCGCCATGCCGTTATTCTTCCTCGACTATTTTGCCACCGGCAAGCTGGACGTGGAAACCGCTCACACCGTCATCAGCGGCGTTGCCGAGGGCTGCCGTCAGGCGTCCTGCGCCCTGCTCGGCGGCGAAACCGCGGAAATGCCCGACATGTATGCCCCCGGCGAATATGACCTCGCGGGCTTCTGCGTCGGTATCGTTGACAATGCCAAGCTGGTTGACGGTTCCGGTATCCGCGTCGGCGACAGCATCGTCGGCATCGCTTCTTCCGGTCTGCATTCCAACGGCTACTCGCTGGCCCGGAAAATTCTGGCCAAGAGCGGTCTTTCTCCCGACGATCCCTTCCCCGGCGCCGACGGCGCCACGGTGCGCGACGTGCTGCTTGCGCCTACTATCATCTATGTGGAAACCGTGCGTCATCTCATGCGCGATCTCTCCATCGGCGGAATGGCCCACATCACCGGCGGCGGCTTCTACGACAATATCCCGCGCATCCTGCCCGCGCAGGTGGAAGCCCATATCCGCTTCGGCAGCTGGGATATGCCGCCCGTCTTCCCCTGGATCAAGGAAGTCGGCGAACTGGAATGGCCGGAAATCATGCAGATTTTCAATGCCGGTATCGGCTATATCCTCATCCTGCCCAAGGAAGAAACCGAAGGCGCCGTGAGCCGCATCCGGGCTTCCGGTTACGGCGCGTGGGAAATCGGCACCATCGCCAAGCGCTCCGGCGACGGCGAACAGGTCGTTGTCGAATTCTAGGGCTCAGCTTCCCTGTATTCCAATGTATCTCCGGCCCGCGTTTTACGCGGGCCTTTTTTCACCTTTGCCCAGGAGGGCGAACATACATGCAAACCCTCGGCTGTCTCGGCAACGTGCTCTGGTTTATTTCGGGCGGCATCTTCATGGGAATCGCCTGGTGGCTGGCGGGCGTCCTCTGTTTCATCAGCATCATCGGTATTCCCTGGGGACGCGCCTGCTTCGTCATGGGCAATTTTGCCTTTCTCCCCTTCGGCTCCATGCCCGTTTCCCGCGATGTGCTGACAGGCAGAGGCGATATCGGCACAAGCATCTTCGGCAGCATAGGCAACATCATCTGGCTGCTCGTCGCGGGACTCTGGATTGCTCTGGGGCACCTCTGCTGCGCGCTCGCCTGCGCCGTGACCATCATCGGCATCCCCTTTGCCTGGCAGCACGTCAAGCTCGCGGCCCTCGCCCTCTGCCCCATCGGCAAGACCATTGTTCCCGTCCAGATCGCCGAAGCCGCGGAACAGGAAGCCGCCCTGCGCGCCTATCGCCGCAATTCCCGCTAACGCTATTCGTAAGTTGTTTTGGGGGAAGAGAAACCCCTCTGCCGGCGCAAGAGGTGGTTCCCTTCCCCCAAGCCCCCATCCCTTCCCCAGCGCGCTTTTATCTGAAAGATGGACAGTGCGGGAATACTGTCGCTTTCCCCGTGGCAATCGTCCCCGGGTACATGTTCGCGAAGCAAACGACTACTGACTGCGCTTTTTCCACGAAATGACAGACCGTATGGTTT
>CAMBWG010000119.1 GCA_945871415.1 uncultured Desulfovibrio sp. | reverse complement strand
GTTTGAAACGCTGCGCGTTTCAAACCATACGGCCTGTCGTTTCGCGGAAAAAACGTGGTTTTTCCGCTCACTTTTGGCCGGGCGGCGCTGTGCCGCCGCCTGGGTTTGGCCCTTTTCAAGAGCAAAACACTCTCATCGCCTTTAACCGGTAACGACCCGCCTGCCGTTTTCCCATGCCTTCGATTCCAGACGGAGCATTGCAAATGCTCAATTCCACCTGGCAGCATCCGCCTCTGACGTGCGTCACTCAGGCTGCCAGCGCTCTTGCCGATGACAGCTCCCGCCCCAGCGTATCGCAGATGCTGGCCTTTCTGCGTTCCTTCTGCACC
This sequence comes from uncultured Desulfovibrio sp., assembly GCA_945871415.1. Classification (GTDB taxonomy): domain Bacteria; phylum Desulfobacterota; class Desulfovibrionia; order Desulfovibrionales; family Desulfovibrionaceae; genus Desulfovibrio. The sequence goes on along the minus strand of CAMBWG010000119.1, from coordinate 6,554 downwards.
ACGCTGCTGGCCTGCGGGGCCCAGACATCCCGCGTGGACCGCAATGCCCAGCGCATCGGCGAGGCCTACGGTTTTACCGTGGATATCGCCATGTTTTCCCGCCACCTGATGCTGACCGTCTCGGACAGCCTCGGCGGCGGCAGCAAGACCGCCGTCTGCACAATACCGCCGGGCGGTCCGAATTTCAGCCGCGTTTCCGCGCTTAATGCCCTGGGCTGGCGCATCGTGGACGAGCATCTTCCGCTCACGGAAGCCTGGCGTGATTTTGAAAGCATCATGACCCTGCCCTCGGTGCCGCCCCTGCGCCTGCGCCTGCTGGTGGCCTGCGCCAACGCTGCCTTCTGCCGCCTGTTTGAAGGCGACGCCGTCGCCATGCTCTTTGTCTTTATCGCAACGCTCGCCGGCTTCTATGTTCGTCAGAAGCTGACGGAGTTCGGCCTCAATCACAAAGTCATTTTCATTATTTCATCCTTTACAGCCTCCCTGATTGCCGCTCCCGCCGTCATCTGGCAGCTGGGTTCCACGCCGCAGACGGCACTGGGGGTGAGCGTTCTTTTCCTCATCCCCGGCATCCCTCTCATCAACGCCATGCACGACATTCTCGACGGTCACGTCCTCATGGGCATTGCGCGCGCCGTGCAGGCCAGCGTGCTTATTGTCTGTATTGCCATCGGGCTTTCTCTGACCATGATGCTTCTGGGGGTATGGCTGCTGTGATGGACGTTCTTGCTCTTATCGGCGCGGCTCTGGCCGACGCGGCCTTTGCCTTTGTGGCCTGTATCGGCTTTGCTCTTATTTCCAACCCTCCCGTCAAAATATGCCTCGTGGCGGGCGTTCTTGCCGGACTGGGACACATGACGCGCTTTCTGCTGCTTGACGAAGGCGTCGGCATCGGTCTGGGCTCCCTCTGCGGCGCAATTCTCATCTCTCTGCTCAGCATCCCCTGCGCCAGACGCTGGCATACGCCCGCGGAACTTTTTTCGTTCCCCGCGCTGCTGCCCATGATTCCCGGCATGTTCGCCTACAAGACCATTCTTGCGACCATGCAGTTCCTCAGCGCCGACCGTGGCCCGCTGCGCGAAGCCCTGCTCAGCGACATTTTCTTCAACGGTCTCACGACATTCTTTGTCATGTGCGGTCTTGTCATCGGCGCCATCGTCCCGCTGTTTGCCTTCCACAGGGAATCCATTCTTGTGCGCACCATCTGGCGCAAGGCCCATCCCAATGAAGAACGGGAGGCCCGCATGAACTAAGGAGGGTTCACACTAGAGCGTTTCAACTTTGAAAAAGGTGAAACGCGAGGCGGCGGCACAGCGCCGCCCGGCCCAAAGTGAGCGGAAAAACCGCGCTTTTTCCGCCAAACGACAGGCCGTATGGTTTGAAATGCGAAGCCTTTCAAACTGAAAATGCTCTAATTTGCGGGTCTGCGGGCAGGACGTTTTTTTCTTGCCTGTTCTCGCCTTTTAGGCTATGAGAGACGGACATCGACACTCCGAGAGGGAGAAAACCGCTGGCAATTTTTTATCTGGCGACACGACATATCCAGTTTTTCTGAACGACAAGGCCGCTTTGTCCGTGCAAACGGACGGTGGTTTTTTTGTCGTTTTTTATGCGTGTTTACAGGCAGGCGACTTCTCTCCTTTCCGAGCTGTGTTGAATTTTTTGTACAGCGGGCAGGCCCGCTGCACACATATGCGCGCCTCTCCGGGGCGCGTACGGTCGAAGAAGACATACGCTTCGGATCGCGGCACGCTTCGTGGAATCCGCCCCAGCCGACGCAGGCGATCCCTGTTACGGCCCCGTGATGCGGCAAGAGGGGTGCTTCGCATCACAGCCACGTATCTGACGGCGCGCGATACGGGATAAGTTTCCCGTCGCCCGCCAGCCGAAGCGCAACCGCCACCTTTTGAGGTACTCATGGGCCAGCTCATAAAAAAGTTCGGCAAGATCAAAGTATCGCTCCCCATCCCCCATCTGTTGACCCTGCAGATCGATTCCTATCAGAAGTTTCTGCAGGAAGGCGTCGCCCCCGCCGACCGCAAGCCCGACGTCGGGCTTGAAGGCGTGTTCCGTACCATTTTCCCCATCAAGGACTTCAACGATACGGCCAGCCTGGAATTTGTCGGCTATGAAATCGTCGAGCCCAAGTACGATCAGGCCGAATGCATCGCCAAGGGCCTGACCTACGAAGCGCCGGTGCGCATCAAGGTGCATCTTGTGGTGTACGACACCGACGAGAACGCCGCGCCCTATACCGTGCGGGAAATCAAGGGTCAGGACATCTATTTCGGTACTCTGCCCCTCATGACCGAAAAGGGTACCTTCATCATCAACGGTACCGAACGCGTCATCGTCAATCAGCTGCAGCGCTCGCCGGGCATCATCTTCGAGCACGACGGCGGCAAGACGCATACCAGCCGCAAGGTGCTCTATTCCTGCCGCGTCATCCCCATGCGCGGTTCGTGGCTCGACTTTGATTTCGACCACAAGGATATTCTGTACGTCCGCATTGACCGTCGCCGCAAAATGCCCGCCACCATCCTGTTCAAGGCCATGGGCATGAGCAAGACGGATATCCTGGACTACTTCTATACCCGGGAATATTACCGCCTCGGCGATGCCGACCGCCTGTACTGGGAAGTGCGCAAGGATTTGTACCGCAAGGACAACGCCTATTCCGACATCGTGGCCCCCGACGGTACGGTGCTGGTGCGCGCGGGCAAGCCCATCACCAAGCGCGGCTGGCGTCAGATTTGCGAGTCCGGCCTCGAAGCCATTGAAGTGCGTCCCGATACGCTGGACGGCATGTTCCTTGCCGAGGATGTGACCGATGCCAACACCGGCGAGGTGCTGGCCGAAGCGTCCGACGAGCTGACCCCCGGTCTGGTGGAACGCATGCGCGAGGTGGGCATCCAGCGCGTGGCCGTGCTGCATACCAAGGGCACGGACACCTCTTCGTCCATCCGCGATACGCTGGCGCAGGATCGCATCCCCGACATGGAAAAGGCGCAGGAGGAAATCTATCGTCGTCTGCGTCCTTCCTCGCCGCCGACCGCGGAAATTGCGGCCAGCTTCTTTGACAATCTGTTCCGCAGCGCCGACTACTACGATCTGTCGCCGGTGGGCCGCTACAAGCTCAATCAGCGCCTGGCCGTGGACCCGGAAAAGGTGGAAGACGTCCCGCTGACCGAGTATGACAGGAAGCTGCTGGAAACCTTCACGAAGGAAGCGCTTGCTCAGCAGCCCGAAGGCCAGAAGGACGAAGCCGCCGCGCATCGCGAGGCGCTGACGCGCTTCACCGAGAGCCGCACCCTGACCGACTACGATATTCTGTCGGCCATCAAGGTGCTGGTACAGCTCAAGGACACCCACGGTCCGGCCGACGATATCGACCATCTGGGCAATCGTCGCGTGCGTCTGGTGGGCGAACTGGTGGAAAACCAGTACCGCATCGGCCTTGTCCGCATGGAACGCGCCATCAAGGAGCGCATGAGCCTGCAGGAAATCACCACGCTCATGCCGCACGATCTGATCAATCCCAAGCCGGTGGCCGCCGTGCTGAAGGAATTCTTCGGCACGTCGCAGCTGTCGCAGTTCATGGACCAGACCAACTCGCTGTCCGAAGTGACGCACAAGCGCCGTCTTTCGGCCCTTGGTCCCGGCGGTCTGACCCGTGAGCGCGCCGGTTTTGAAGTGCGCGACGTGCACACCTCTCACTACGGCCGCATCTGCCCCATTGAGACGCCGGAAGGTCCGAACATCGGTCTGATCGTGTCGCTGACCACCTTTGCCAAGGTCAACGATTTCGGCTTCATCGAAACGCCCTACCGCGTTATCCGCGACGGGCGCATGACTGATGAAATCGTGCATCTCGACGCCACGCGCGAAACCGGGCAGGTGGTGGCTCAGGCCAACGCCCGTGTGGATGCCGACGGCAACCTGCTGGATGAATACGTCACCGTGCGTGTTCGCGGCGAAGTGGAAATGCGTCCCCGCGAGGAAGTGACGCTTATGGACATTTCGCCCAGCCAGATGGTGTCCATTTCCGCCGCGCTGATTCCCTTCCTGGAGCATGACGACGCCAACCGCGCGCTCATGGGTTCCAACATGCAGCGCCAGGCCGTGCCGCTGCTGCGCAGCGAAAAGCCGCTGGTGGGCACGGGCATGGAAGTGGACGTGGCCCGCGACTCCGGCGCCTGCATCGTGGCTCCCGCATCGGGCAAGGTGGAATACGTGGACGCCGACCGCCTCGTGGTTTCCTATGACGGCGATCTCTACCCGCAGCAGGGCGGCGTGCGCGTGTACGACCTGCTCAAGTATCACAAGTCCAACCAGAACTCCTGCTTCGGGCAGAAGCCGACCTGCTATCCCGGTCAGATCGTGAAGAAGGGCGACATTCTCGCCGACGGTCCGGGTATTGACGACGGCACGCTGGCGCTGGGCAAGAACCTTGTGGTGGCCTTCATGCCGTGGTGCGGCTACAACTACGAAGACTCCATCCTCATTTCCGAGCGCGTTGTGAAGGAAGACACCTTCACGTCCGTGCATATCGAGGAATTCGAGGTCGTGGCCCGCGACACTAAGCTGGGACCCGAAGAAATCACCCGCGATATTCCCAACGTCAGCGAAGACATGCTGCGCAATCTTGACGAGAGCGGCATCATCCGCATCGGCGCCGCGGTCAAGCCCGACGACATCCTCGTGGGCAAGATCACGCCCAAGGGCGAAACGCAGCTGACGCCTGAAGAAAAACTCCTGCGGGCCATCTTCGGCGAAAAGGCCCGCGACGTGAAGAATACCTCCCTCAAGGTGCCTCCGGGAGTGGAAGGCACGGTCATTGACGTGAAGGTCTTCAATCGTCGTTCCGGCGAAAAGGACGAGCGCACGCTTGCCATCGAAGCTCACGACACCGCCGTGCTGGATCAGAAGGAAGCCGATCACATGCGCGCCCTGTCGCGTCGTACACGCGAGCGCATGGCGCCCGGCATTGTGGGCAAGCAGGTGGCAGTGACGCTGCCCGGCGTGCGCAAGGGCGAGGTTCTCATTGAGGCCGGAGCCGTGCTGACGGAAGAAGTTCTGGCGGATCTGCCGGTGAAAAAGCTGGCCGGTCTGTTCAAGAGCAAGGAAACCAACGACTACGTGGCCGACATGCTGCGCGAGTACGACAAGCAGGTGGAATACATCAAGGCCATCTACGACTCCAAGCGCGAAAAGGTCACTGAAGGCGACGATCTGCCTCCCGGCGTGATCCGCATGGTCAAGGTACACATCGCCATCAAGCGTAAGCTGTCGGTGGGCGACAAGATGGCCGGTCGTCATGGTAACAAGGGTGTTGTGTCCTGCATCCTGCCGGAAGAGGACATGCCCTTCTTTGCGGACGGTCGTCCGGTGGACATCGTGCTTAATCCGCTCGGCGTGCCTTCGCGAATGAACATCGGTCAGATCATGGAAACCCACCTCGGCTGGGGTGCCAAGGAACTTGGCCGTCAGCTGGCGGAACTGGTGGATTCCGGCGTGGCCGTGCAGGTTCTGCGCGACGAGGTGAAGGACATCTTCAATTCCGAAGATATCAACACCCTTGTGGACGGTATGGACGACGAAGAGTTCGTGGCCTCCGTCAAGAAACTGCGCAATGGCATCGTGACGCAGACGCCGGTGTTCGACGGCGCCACGGAAGCCGAAATCTGGGGCTGGATGGACAAGGCCAGGATGCCCAACGACGGCAAGACCGTCCTCTACGACGGTCGCACGGGGGTTCCCTTCAAGAACCGCGTGACCACCGGCGTCATGTACATGCTCAAGCTGCACCATCTGGTCGACGAAAAGATTCACGCGCGTTCCACCGGTCCTTACTCGCTGGTGACGCAGCAGCCTCTCGGCGGTAAGGCCCAGTTCGGCGGTCAGCGCCTCGGGGAAATGGAAGTCTGGGCTCTGGAAGCCTACGGCGCCGCCTATCTGCTGCAGGAGTTTCTGACCGTCAAGTCCGACGACGTGACGGGCCGCGTGAAGATGTATGAAAAGATTGTCAAGGGCGACAACTTCCTCGAAGCCGGCCTGCCCGAATCCTTCAACGTTCTCGTCAAGGAACTCATGAGCCTTGGCCTCAACGTGACGCTGCATCAGGAAGAAGGAAAGAAACGGCCCAAGCGCGTCGGCTTCATGCGTGAAGCCCGCGAGGAAGAAGATTCGCAGCAGGATTAATGCCGTGCCGGGGGGAGGGCAGCCCTTCCCCCGGGCTTTTCCTGCCGACAACGATTCTAACCAGCTTTCGACAAGCTAAGGTAATTATATGAGCCTGGACGATCTCTTCACCATGCGCGGCACGTCGGCCAATACGACGAACATCCGCAATCTGAAAGCCATCCAGATATCCATCGCTTCTCCCGAAGCCATTCGGGAATGGTCCTACGGCGAAGTGAAAAAGCCCGAGACCATCAACTACCGCACGTTCAAGCCGGAGCGCGACGGTCTTTTCTGCGCCAAGATTTTTGGCCCGGTCAAGGACTACGAGTGCAACTGCGGCAAGTACAAGCGCATGAAGCATCGCGGCATCG
>CAMBWG010000118.1 GCA_945871415.1 uncultured Desulfovibrio sp. | reverse complement strand
ATTCCGCTGACGCCTTATTCCCTGAATTTCACCGGCGATATTCATGCTGTGACGGCCGCGCACAATCTGGCCATGACGGCTCTGACGGCGCGCATGCAGCATGAGCGCAACTATGACGACGCCACGCTGGAGCGTCTTTCCGGTATGCGCCGCCTGCATATCGATCCCACACGCGTCAGCATGGGCTGGGCCATGGACTTCTGCTGTCAGGCGCTGCGTAACATCATCATCGGTATTGAAGGTGACGGCCGCCGCAATGACGGCTTCATGATGCGGTCGCACTTTGACATTTCCGCGGCTTCCGAAGTCATGTCCATTCTGTCGCTGGCCCGCGATCTGCCCGATCTGCGCAGGCGCCTCGGCAAGATCGTGGTGGCTATGGATCGCGACGGCAAGCCCGTCACCACCGCCGATCTCGAAGTGGACGGCGCCATGTGCGCCTGGCTGGTGGAAGCCGCCAAGCCGAATCTGATTCAGACCATCGAAGGCCAGCCCGTACTGGTGCATTCCGGTCCCTTCGGCAATATCGCCCTTGGGCAGAGCTCCATTATTGCCGACCGTGTGGCCCTGAAGCTGAGCGATGTGCATATTACGGAATCCGGCTTCGGCTCTGAAATCGGCTATGAAAAGTTCTGGAATGTGAAATGCCGTATCAGCGGCCTCAAGCCCGATGCCGCCGTCATCGTGGCCACCGTGCGCGCGCTCAAGCATCACGGCGGCGCGCCGCAGCCCATGCCCGGGCGTCCGCTGCCTGAAGAATACACCCGCGAGGATGTGGGGCTTGTGGAAGCCGGTTGCGTCAACCTGCTGCGTCATATCGGCGTGGTGCGTCGTTCCGGCGTGCCTCCCGTTGTCTGCATCAATGCCTTTGCCTCCGATACGAAGGACGAGATTGCGGCCGTGCGCCGTGCGTGCGAAGCCGCGGGCGCGCGCGTGGCCCTGTCCGAACACTGGGGCAAGGGCGGTGAAGGAGCTCTTGAGCTGGCCGACGCCGTCATGGACGCCTGCGCCGAGCCCAACAACTTTGCGCCGCTGTATGCGCCGGAAATGCCCTTTGCCGAGCGCATCGACAGCGTCGCCCGCGAAGTCTACGGCGCGGACGGCGTGGACTTTACGCCGCTGGCGCAGCGCAAGCTCAAGGAATTGCAGGAACGTCCCGACGCCGCTGAGCTGGGCCTCTGCATGGTCAAGACCCAGTACTCCCTGTCTGATGATCCCACGCGCAAGGGCGCGCCCACGGGCTGGCGTCTGCGTGTGCGCGACGTCATGTTCTTTGGCGGCGCGGGACTTGTCGTGCCCGTGGCGGGCGACATCAGCCTCATGCCCGGCACCGGTTCCCGTCCGGCGTTCCGCAAGGTCGATGTGGACGTGGAAAACGGTCAGGTGACGGGGCTGTTCTAGCGTTTCACCTTTGAAAAAGGTGAAGCGCGGGGCGGCACCGCGCCGCCCGGCCAGAAGTGAGCGGAAAAACCGCGCTTTTTCCGCGAAACGACAGGCCGTATGGTTTGAAACGCTTCGCATTTCAAACTGAAAATACTCTGAAAAAACAACAGGCCGATCATCGCAGGATGATCGGCCTGTTTCTCTATGAAATCAGTGGCAGGGGAAAGGCGCTTTATGCCTGTTCCAGCGCCTGATCGACATCGGCGAGGATATCGTCGATATTTTCAAGCCCCACGGAGAAACGGACCATGCCGGGCGTGATGCCCGCGTCGCTGAGCTGCTGATCCGAGAGCTGGCGATGCGTGGAGCTGGCGGGGTGCAGTACGCAGGAGCGGATATCCGCCACGTGCACCTGCAGGGAGACGAGCTTGAGCGCATCAATGAAGCGGGCTCCGGCGTCGCGGCCACCCCTGAGGCTGAAGGAAATAACGCCGCTGCATCCCTGCGGCAGATATTTGTCGGCCAGTTCCTTGTGGGGATGCCCTTCCAGGCGGGGATAGGTGACGCTTTCCACCTTGGGATGCGCGGCCAGATGGCGGGCTACGGCTTCGGCATTGGCGCAGTGCCGGCGCATGCGCAGGGGCAGCGTTTCCAGCCCGAGGTTGAGGTAGAACGCTCCCTGCGGGGTCTGACAGCAGCCAAGATCGCGCATGAGCTGGACGCGCGCCTTGACGATGTAGGCGGCCTTGCCGAAGGCCTGCGTATAGATCAGGCCGTGATAGGAGGCGTCGGGCTCGGTAAATTCGGGAAAGCGGCCCTGTGTCCAGTCAAAGCGGCCGCTGTCCACAATGACGCCGCCCATCTGAACGGCATGCCCGTCCATATATTTGGTTGTGGAATGGACCACGATGTCCGCGCCGAAGTCGAAGGGGCGGCAGAGTATGGGCGTGGCAAAGGTATTGTCAACGATCAGCGGCAGTCCGTGACGGTGCGCCAGAGCGGCCATGCGCTCGATATCCAGCACATCCAGCGAGGGATTGGTCAGCGTTTCACCGAAGATGGCGCGGGTCTCGGGACGGATGGCCTTTTCGATTTCTGCATCAGGAGCCGTCTGATCGACAAAGGTTACTTCGATCCCCATTTTTTTGAGCGTGACGGCAAACAGATTGAAGGTGCCGCCGTAGATGCTGGCCGTGCTGATGATATGATCGCCGCTGCGGGCAATATTGAGAATGGCCAGCAGGTTTGCCGCCTGCCCCGATGCGGTGCACAGGGCGCCCACGCCGCCTTCGAGTTCGGCAATCTTGCGCTCCACGGCATCGACGGTGGGATTGGCCAGACGGGTATAGAAAAAGCCTTCGTCCTGCAAATCGAACAGGCGCGCAACGGCGGCAGTGGATTCATAAGTGAAGGTCGTGCTCTGCGCGATAGGCAGAACGCGGGGTTCGCCGTTGCCGGGCGTATAGCCGCCGTGAAGACAAAGGGACTCTGGTTCCATGGATTCCTCGTGCGTGTTGCAATCCTGTGAAAAGGGGGCATCGGGCCGTTGCAGGGCCGTCATACCTCCCGTAGCGGATGATTTATGTCTGTTATACGGTTTTTTTGAAATGTTCATATCCTGAAAAGGAGAACATTCTGATATTCGCAGGCGGCACAACAGGAGACGTTGAAAACGTTCTCTAATGAAACGCCTGTAAAATCAGTAGCGCATGGCCGGGGGCATGGCAAGTGCCGGGGGACGCTGTTTCCTGCCATCAGGGCAAACCGTATTGACCATTTGCCTTTGCCGGGGTACGATAGGCGCATATCGGCATGGTTGGAGCCTTTTTCCTGTTTGCTTCCGGCAGATGGACGAAAAGGGCGGGAGGTTCATGCGTAATATCCCGGTCGGGGTGTTGCGTGGAAGTTTTCATTTTTGCCAGGAGGCACAGTATGCGTATTGCCGTGGGACTGGGCAAAACGGATGGTCAGGCGCGCCTTGAGCGCCAGGGTATCAGCCGTCGAGATTTCATGAAGTTTTGCACCGCCGTTGCGGTGACGATGGGGCTCGGCCCTTCAATGGCTTCCGAAGTGGCGGCGGCCCTTACCGGTAAACGCGCCTCCGTGGTCTACCTGCACTGCGCTGAGTGCACGGGCTGCTCCGAGGCGCTGCTGCGCACGTACAAGCCGTTCATCGACTCCCTCATTCTCGACACCATTTCCCTTGATTATCATGAAACCATCATGGCTGCCGCCGGCGAGGCCGCCGAGGAAGCGCTGGACAAGGCCATCAAGAATCCCGACGGCTATATCGCCGTGGTGGAAGGCGCCATTCCCATGGCGGATGGCGGCAAGTTCGGCTACGTGGGCGGGCATACCATGTATGATCTCTGCAAGCGCGTGCTGCCCGGCGCCAAGGCCGTGATCACCATGGGCACCTGTGCCGCTTATGGCGGCGTGCAGGCCGCCAGGCCCAATCCGACCGGTTCCGTGGGCGTCAACGAGGCCTTTGCCGACATGGGCATCAAGGCCATCAACCTTCCCGGCTGTCCGCCCAACCCCCTGAACTTCGTCGGTACGGTGGTGGCCTTCCTGCAGGGCCGCGAAATCCGCCTTGACGAACTGGGCCGTCCGCTCATGTTCTTCGGCAAGACCGTGCACGAACTGTGCGAGCGTCTGCCGCACTTCGAAGCCGGCGAATTTGCTCCTTCCTTTGATTCCGAAGAAGCGCGCAAGGGCTGGTGTCTCTACGATCTCGGCTGTAAGGGCCCCAGCACGTACAACAACTGCCCCAAGGTCCTTTTCAACGATACCAACTGGCCCGTGCGTGCCGGTCATCCCTGCATCGGCTGCAGCGAGCCCGGCTTCTGGGACGAACTGACGCCCTTCTATAAGAACTAGGAGCATTCTCCATGAGCGAAATCAAGAAAACGCCCCAGAGCAACTACAGCGGTTCGGTGGTCGTTGACCCCCTGACCCGTATTGAAGGCCACCTTCGTATTGAAGTGGAAGTGGAAAACGGCAAGATCAAGGATGCCCGCAGCTGCGGAACCCTGTTCCGCGGTCTGGAAACCATCCTTAAGGGCCGTGATCCCCGCGATGCTCAGCACTTCACCCAGCGTACCTGCGGCGTGTGCACCTACACCCACGCGCTGGCGTCCACCCGCGCTCTGGAAGACGCCATCAAGGTGAGCATTCCCGCCAATGCCACCTATATCCGCAATCTGGTGCTGGGTCTGCTGTTCATGCATGACCACCTTGTGCACTTCTATCATCTGCATGCCCTCGACTGGGTGGACGTGACCGCCGCGCTGGCCGCTGATCCGGCCAAGACGGCGCAGCTGGCTTCCTCCATTTCTCCCCGTCCTGCCAAGGCTGCCGATTTCAAGGCCGTGAAGGAACGTCTTCAGGCCTTCGTCAACACCGGTCAGCTCGGCCCCTTCACCAACGCCTACTTCCTTGGCGGGCATCCGTCTTACTACCTGTCGCCCGAAGCCAACCTGCTGGCGACGGCGCACTATCTCGAAGCCCTGCGCATGCAGGTCAAAACGGCCCGCGCCATGGCCGTGTTCGGTGCCAAGAACCCGCATCCGCAGTTCCTGATCGCCGGCGGCGTGACCTGTTACGAGTCCCTGACGCCCGCCCGTATCAAGGAATTCACCGACCTGTACAAGGAATCGCGCAAGTTCATCGAGGAAGTCTACATCCCCGATCTGCTGCTTGTGGCCAGCCAGTACAAGGATTGGGCGGCCATCGGCGGCACCGAAAACTTCATGGCCTTCGGCGAATTCCCGGCCGTGGGCGGCGAACGCGATCTTGATTCCCGCTGGCTCAAGCACGGCGTGATCCTCAATCGCAAGCTCGATGCCGTGCAGCCCATGGATCCCGGCAAGATTGCCGAACATGTGCGTCACAGCTGGTACGAAGGCGATCAGGCCCGCACGCCTTATGAAGGGGAAACCAAACCCGCCTTCACCAAGATGGGCGACAAGGATCGCTATTCCTGGCTCAAGGCACCCCGTTACGACGGCATCGCCATGGAAACCGGCCCTCTGGCTCAGGTGCTTGTCAGCTACGCGCACAAGCATCCCGCCATTGTGCCGCTGGTCGATTACGTGCTCAAGCAGCTCAACGTCGGCCCCGAAGCGCTGTTCTCCACGCTTGGCCGTACTGCCGCCCGCGGTATCGAAACCCTGGCCATTGCCCAGCAGGTGGAAAACTGGATCAATGAATTCCAGGCCAATATCGATAAGGGTGACAAGAAGATCGCGGAAAACTGCGAAATTCCCAACAAGCCCTGCCGCGGCGTGGGCTTCGTCAACGCGCCCCGCGGCGGTCTGTCTCACTGGATCTGCATCGACGATCAGAAGATTTCCAACTTCCAGCTCGTCGTGCCGACCACGTGGAACCTTGGTCCCCGGGATGCGAAGCACGTCATGAGCGCCGCCGAGCATGCTCTTGTGGGTACGCCCATTGCCGATCCCAAGCGCCCGGTGGAAATCCTGCGCACCATTCACTCCTTTGACCCGTGCATTGCCTGCGCCGTTCATGTCATCGACGGCCAGACCAACGAAGTGCATCAGTTCAAGGTTCTGTAGTCCGTAATGCTGAAAGAGGCGGCTTGCCCCGGCGAGCCGCCTCTTTCTTTTTTGGCAACCGTACGACGGAACAAAAAGCCCCTTGCGTGCGTGCGCACAGGGGCTTTTTTTCTCTCTTATCTTTTTCCCGGGAACTCCTCTCCGGGAAAGGACGGCTCTGCGGCCAGAGCGTTTTAGCTTTGAAAAAGGTGAAACGCGAAACGACGGCACAGCGCCGCCCAGCTTGAACTGAGGGGAAAGACTGTGCTTTTTCCGTAAAACGCAAAGCGTTTCAAACTGAAAATGCTCTGAAGAGGGCCGTGTTTCTCCGATATGCCGCACGGCGCGGCGCAGGGGAGCAAAACAGAACGCCCATGCAAGGAAATTTTATGGATGCTATTTCTTCGACGGATACCGTGCTGATTCTCGGCGTCGGCAATACCTTGCTGACGGATGAAGGCTTCGGCATGCGCGCTGTGGCCTGGCTGCGGGATCGGTATGACTGGCCCGCCAATGTGACGTTGCAGGAGGGCGGTACGCAGGGCCTCATGCTGATGACGGCCATTCAGGAATGCTCGGTACTGATTGTGCTGGATGTGGTGCTTGGCGGGCAGGAACCCGGCACCATCTATCTTCTGGAAAATGACGATCTTCGTAAAAGCCTCAGCTTTCGGGATTCCATGCATCAGACGGATCTGGTCGATACGCTGGCGACCTGCGAGCTTATCGGCTGCCGTCCCCAAACCATTGCTTTCGGCCTTGAGCCCTACGACTTCCGCACCATGCACCCGGAGATCAGCCCGCAGGCCGAGGCGCGGCTGCCTGAATTCTGCCGTAAGGTTGTTGCGGAACTTGCCCGGCGCGGCCTGCACGCCACGGAAAAGGCGACGCATTAGGGGAAACTATTTGTGTCTGTTGGGGGAGGGAAACCCCTCATCTCTGCTGTCGATGCCCGTAGCTTCCTTCGTCGCAACGGG
>CAMBWG010000117.1 GCA_945871415.1 uncultured Desulfovibrio sp. | reverse complement strand
AGATCGTGCACGGCAAGGCCAAGAACATCACCGAATACGGCGTGTTCGTGGACCTCGGCGGCCTCGACGGTCTCCTGCACATCACCGACATGAGCTGGAAGCGCATCCGTCATCCCAAGGAAATGATCACCATGGGTCAGGATCTGACTCTGAAGGTGCTTTCCTTCGACCGCGAAAACAACAAGGTTTCTCTCGGTCTGAAGCAGCTCGTGCCCGATCCGTGGCAGGATATTTCCGCCCGCTTCCCCGAAGGCAAGAAGGTGACCGGCAAGGTGACCAACCTTGTGGATTACGGCGCCTTTGTGGAACTGGAGCCCGGCGTGGAAGGTCTTGTGCACATTTCTGAAATGTCCTGGACCCGCAAGCTGCGTCATCCTTCCCAGATGGTGCACACCGGCGACGAGGTTGAAGTGGTCATCCTCGGCGTGGACGGCGAAAAGAAGCGCATCAGCCTCGGCATGAAGCAGGTGCGTCCCAATCCCTGGGAACTGGTGGCCGAAAAGTATCCCGAAGGCACCGTGCTTGAAGGCGTCATCAAGAACATCACCGAATTCGGTATGTTCATCGGTATCGAAGACGGCATCGACGGCCTCATCCACGTGTCCGACATCAGCTGGACCAAGAAGGTGCGTCATCCCAACGAGATCTACAAGGTGGGCGACACCGTGCAGGCCAAGGTGCTGACCGTGGATCAGGAAAACGAAAAGTTCACCCTCGGCATCAAGCAGCTGGTGGACGATCCGTGGGGCCATGTGCCCGCCACCTATCCCGTGGGCTGCACCGTCAAGGGTATCGTGACCAACATCACGGACTTCGGCCTGTTTGTTGAAGTGGAAGAAGGCATCGAAGGCCTTGTGCACGTGTCCGAACTTTCCAGCAAGAAGGTGAAGACGCCCGCCGAAATGTACAAGGAAGGCCAGGAAATCGAAGCCAAGGTCATCCACGTCAGCGCCGAAGAACGCCGCCTTGGTCTTTCCATCAAGCAGATCAAGAGCGAAGACGACGACCGTCGCAAGCCGAAGGAATTCCATGCCGGTCCTCAGGAAGCCGGTCAGAGCCTCGGCGATCTGCTGAAGCAGAAGTTTGAAGAAAGCGAAAACGCCTAACGCATTGCCGCAGGCGAGATGAAGGACGGGGCGCCCTCCGGGGCGTCCCGTTTTTCATTTCTGTCATAGGCCCGCGCCCCGCCTTGACGCAATGACATCCGCCGTCTAGAACAAGAAACGCCGTGCGCATGCGGCAAGAAACGCTTTAGAGCGTTTTGCCTTTGAAAAAGGCGGAACGCGAGGCGGCGGCACAGCGCCGCCCGGCCCGAAGTAAACGGAAAAACCGCGCTTTCTCCGCGAAACGACAGGCCGTATGGTTTGGGACGCAACGCGTTTCAAACTGAAAATGCTTGAGCGGCCCCGTCGGCCCTGCCGTACGGCGCGCCGCGCCTCCCGGAACATGCAAGAAAACAAGGAGTGCACGCCATGTCCAAGGATATTCTGATTATCGGCGCGGGCGGCGTCGGTAGCGTCGTGGCCCACAAGATGGCGCAGGCCGCCAGAGACGAAGGGGCTTTCGGCAAAATTACCCTTGCCAGCCGCACCCTGAAACGCTGCGAAGACATCGCCGCGAGCGTGAAGAGCCGCTATGGCGTGGAGATTGCCACGGCGCAGGTGGATGCCGACAATGTGCCCGAGCTGTGCGAGCTTATCCGCAATGTCAAGCCCGCCATGGTGGCCAACATTGCTCTGCCTTATCAGGATTTGCACATCATGGATGCCTGCCTTGAATGCGGTGTGCATTATCTTGATACGGCCAACTATGAGCCGCTGGATACCGCCAAGTTTGAATACAAATGGCAGTGGGCCTATCAGGATCGCTTCCGCGAGGCCGGTCTGACCGCGCTGCTCGGTTCCGGTTTCGACCCCGGTGTGACGAACGTCTTTGCCGCGTGGGCGCTCAAGCACGAGCTGGACGAAGTGCACGTGCTGGATATCATCGACTGCAACGCGGGCGATCACGGGCAGCCTTTTGCCACCAACTTCAACCCGGAAATCAATATCCGCGAAGTAACCGCGCGCGGCCGCTACTGGGAACGCGGCGAATGGGTGGAAACCGATCCGCTGTCGTGGTCCATGAATTATTCCTTCCCCGAGGGCATCGGCGAAAAGAAATGCTTCCTCATGTATCATGAGGAACTGGAATCGCTGGTGCGCAATCTCAGGGGCATCCGGCGCGCGCGTTTCTGGATGACCTTTTCCGACAATTATCTCAATCACCTGAAAGTGCTCGGCAACGTGGGCATGACCCGCATTGATCCCGTGGACTATCAGGGGCAGAAGATTGTGCCCATTCAGTTCCTCAGGGCTCTGCTGCCCGATCCCGCTTCCCTTGGTCCTTTGACCAGGGGCAAGACCTGCATCGGCAACGTCATGCAGGGCGTCAAGGACGGCAAGGAAAAGACCGTTTACATCTATAATGTCTGCGATCACGAAGCGTGCTATGCCGAAGTGGGGTCGCAGGCCATTTCCTATACGACCGGCGTCCCGGCCATGATCGGCGCCAAAATGATGCTTTCCGGCCAGTGGCTGCAGGCGGGCGTCTGGAATATGGAGCAGATGGATCCCGATCCCTTCATGGCCGATCTCAATCGCTACGGCCTGCCCTGGCAGTGTGTGTACTCTCCCAAAAAGCCGTAGAGTCTGTTTCCGACAGCAGCGGGGGAGGGCCCTCCTCCCCCGTCTCCGTCCCTTTTCCCGCACGCTTTGTTCAGTCGAATGAAGCGGAACTTTGGCGAACGTTCCTGTTTTGCTTCCGGGGGACGGCTGCCGCAGGGAAAATTCCTGCGGCTCCGCATTGTTCATTCTCCCGATAAAGCGCGTTGGGGAAGGATGGGGCTGGGGAAGGAAAACCCTTGCGCGCAGCCAGAGGGGCCTTTCCCCAAAAATCCGCCTTTTCAACTGCCCGCGGCGCAGCTTCGGGCACAACCGCATATCTCTATGGACTATCTGCAACTGCTTCAGGACGCCGCGCGCGTTCCCTCGCCTTGTTTTGTCATTGACGCGCCGCGTCTTGCCGCCAATGCCGCCATCCTGCGGGAGGTGCAGGAGCGCAGCGGCGCGCGCATTCTGCTTGCCCTCAAGGGCTTCGCCGCCTGGGGAGTCTTTCCCCGGCTGACGCGGGACCCCGCTCACGGCGGGCAGGGGCCGCTGTACGGCACCTGCGCCAGCTCCGTGGATGAAGCCCGTCTTGGCCGCGAATGCTTCGGCGGTGAGGTGCACGCCTTTGCCGCTGCGTGGAGCGACGAGGAAATGTCCGAACTGCTGCGGCTGGCGGATCACATCACCTTCAACTCCATCGCTCAGTGGCGGCGCTTTGCGCCGACCATTGCGGCCCATAATGCCGCCGCACAGGCTGCCGGGACGCCTGAAAAGATGCTGACCTGCGGGCTGCGCATCAATCCCGAGCATTCGGAAGGGGCCGTTGCCATTTATAATCCCTGTTCGCCGGGATCGCGCCTGGGCATTCGTCTGCGTCATATGCCCGAGCGGCTGCCCGAGGGCATTACGGGGCTGCACTGGCATACATTGTGCGAGCAGAACGCCGATGCGGCTGCCCGCACCGTGGAAGCCGTGGAGCGGAATTTTGCGCCGTACCTGCGGGACTGCCGCTGGCTGAACCTGGGCGGCGGGCATCACATCACCAGACCCGACTACGACATTGACCTGCTGTGTCGTACCGTGTCACGCCTGCGCAGTTCCTGGGCCGATCGTCTCTATCTGGAGCCCGGCGAAGCCGTGGCCCTCAATGCGGGCTGGCTTGTGGCAACCGTGCTGGATGTGGTGGAAGCCGATATACCCGTTGCCATTCTGGATACCTCCGCCGCCTGCCATATGCCGGACGTGCTGGAAATGCCTTATCGTCCCAGCGTGATGTCGCAGGAAAACGGCTGCTGGCAGACAGCGGGACAGCCCGGAGAAAAGGCGTGGACCTGTCGCCTCGCCGGGAAGTCCTGCCTTGCCGGCGACGTTATCGGAGAGTATGCCTTTGCCGCGCCGCTGCAACCCGGCCAGCGCCTTGTCTTTGCCGACATGGCCATCTACAGCATGGTCAAGACAACGACGTTCAACGGTTTGCGTCTGCCTTCCATCGGCGTGCTGGATGCCGCGGCCGACGCCGAAGATCCCCTGTCCACCGCTTCGTTCCAGCTTCTGAAGAGCTTCGGCTACGAAGACTTCAAGTGCCGTCTTTCCTGAGACGCTGCTGCCTGTGCCTGCACGGTTCTTGCGTTCCTGCTGTCGCTTCCCGCGAGGTTTTCGCCTTGCGGGAGGCGGCTTTTTTTCGCGTTCTCTGCCGCGCCGGGTACGGTTTTTTGCGGCGGCGGGATTCCCGATTTCTGTTGTTGCTATCTTTTTAAAAATCGTGTTACGTATGCCCTGCATATGCACCGCCGGGCCCGTGGCCCGTCACGATTCACCCGCAACCGTTAGAGCGTTTCAGACTGAAAATGCTCCAGGAGAACAGGACTATGTGGAAAACGTGCTGCGCGGGGCTGGCCCTGCTGCTCTGCTTCGCCACGCAGGCCGAGGCGCATTTTGGAATGGTCATTCCCTCTTCGTCCACCGTCATGGAAAAAAAGGACGCCGCCCTGAAGCTGGAAGTTTCCTTCTCGCATCCTATGGAAATGCAGGGAATGGACATGGCCGCGCCCAGGGCTTTCAGTGTTACTGTGGACGGCAGGAAGGAGAATCTTGCAAAGCTGCTCACGCCGGCAAAGGTCATGGGCCATCAGGCCTGGCAGGCCGCCTATACGCTGAAGAAGCCCGGCGTCTATCAGTTTGCGCTGGAGCCGACGCCCTATTTTGAACCTGCCGAAGACTGCTTCATCATCCACTATACCAAGACGATTGTGGCGGCCTTTGGTGAAGAGGAAGGCTGGGACGAGCCTTTGGGTCTGAAGACGGAAATCGAGCCGTTGACGCGGCCTTTCGGCAATTATGCCGGAAATGTCTTTCAGGGGCGCGTGCTGCTGGACGGCAAGCCCGTTCCCGGCGCGCTCGTTGAAGTGGAATGCTACAACAAGGGCCAGCGCCATACGCCGCCCAATGCCTATTTTGTAACCCAGACGGTCAAGGCCGACGAAAACGGCGTGTTCTCCTACAGCGTGCCGTGGGCCGGGTGGTGGGGCTTTGCGGCCCTGAACACCGCTGCCGAAAAGATGGACTACAAGGGCAGCCCTAAAGATGTGGAGCTCGGGGCCGTTCTCTGGATGGAATTTGTCGCCCCGCGCGGCAAGTAGCGCATGTTGCCTTTGAAAAAGGCAACATGCGAGGCGGCGGCAGAGAGCCGCCCGGCCCGAAGTAAGCGGAAAAAGCGCGGTTTTTCAGCTCACTTCGGGCCGTAGAGTTTGAAACGCCCAGCGTTTCAAACTGAAAATACTCTCATACGGGGATATCATGCATATCGCGGAAGGCGTTCTTTCTCCCGCCGTTCTTGGCGCGGGAGCCGTGCTGGCCGTTGCCGGTACGGCGCTGGGTCTGCGCAGACTGGAATATGACCGTCTGATTGGCGTGGGCATTCTTTCGGCGGCCTTTTTTGTGGGATCGCTCATTCATGTTCCCATCGGGCCTGCCAGCGCGCATCTTGTGCTCAACGGACTGGTGGGCGTTCTGCTGGGGTGGGCGGCTTTCCCCTCCATTCTTGTGGCCTTGCTGTTGCAGGCGCTGCTGTTTCAGTTCGGCGGTATTACGGTTCTGGGCGTCAATACCTTTACTATGGGCTTTGCCGGGGTTCTTTCCTGGTATGCCTGGCGCGGCATCCGGCGTATCGTTCCCGGAGCGACCGGTCTGCGCGTGGCGGCCTTCTGCGGCGGCGCGCTCGGCGTGGCGCTGGCGGCCGTGCTGACGGCGCTGGCGCTGGCCTTTACGGATGAGGGCTTTCAGACGGCGGCGGGGCTGCTGCTGGGGGCGCATGCGCCGATCATGGTGGCGGAAGGGCTGATTACCATGTTTACCGTATCCTTTATTGCGCGCGTCCGCCCGGAAATGCTGCACATGGCGCATGCGGATACGCCCCGGAGTTGATGACGTATGACGAGCGCTTTTTTTCTTTCCCTTCGCGCCTGCCGCACTGTTGCGCTGGCCGTTGTCCTGTTCCTGTTCTGTGCCGATGCGGCCCTGGCGCATCGCGTCAATATCTTTGCCTGGCTGGAAGGGAATTCCGTGGCGGTGGAATGCAGTTTTCGTCGCAAGGCTCCGGTCAAGGGTGGAGTCATTACGGTTTTTGATGATACCGGCGCGGAATTGCTGCGGGGGACGACCGATGTCGACGGCAGATTTTCTTTTCCCGTGCCGCAGGTTGTCCGCAAGGGACACGGTCTGCGCATCCGTATCAATGCCGGGGAAGGGCATCAGAACGAGTGGCGCATGGATGCCGCCGAATTTGCGGGTCTTGCTCCCGTTGCCGCAGCCGCGCCGACGGTTGCGGAGACTCCCGCGCCGGCGCGGACGGACGCGCAGGAGGAACAGCGTCTTTCTCTGACGCGGGAGGAACTGACCGCCATTATCGACGGCGCTCTGGAGCGGCAGCTTGCCCCCTTGCGCCGGGAGCTGGCGGCGCGCAGCGAGGAAGGGCCGCGCCTGCAGGATGTTGTCGGCGGTCTGGGCTGGATTATGGGGCTGGTGGGCATGGGGCTGTACTTTGCGCGCCGTCGTCCGTAACATGCGCGCATGTTTGATCAGCCCTTTGTCCGTCCTTCCTTTCTCCGTCATCGGGACCCGCGGCTGCGTCTGCTGCTGGCGGCGGCGCTGGCCGTTGCTCTGGCGCCTTTGCAGCATCTGACCTCCGCCGCCCTGGGGCTGGGGCTGGGCTGTGCGCTGCTGGCGCTTGCCCGCCCCCCGCGCCGCCCCAAACCCGTGGCGCAGCACTGGGCCC
>CAMBWG010000116.1 GCA_945871415.1 uncultured Desulfovibrio sp. | reverse complement strand
AAAGCGCGGTTTTTCCGCTCACTTTGGGCCGGGCGGCGCTGTGCCGCCGCCTCGCATTTCACCTTTTTCAAAGGCGAAATGCTCTAATGAGGACGACGAATAACCGCTTCCGGTATTCAGACGGGGTGGAGTATCCAACACTCTGACGGATTTATTCATGCCGCAACAAAACACTACGAACAGCCTTCGGGCTACGGCTCTTCCGACAGTGCTGTTCCTCTTCTCCCCGGCGGACTGTCTCCCTCCGCTTCCCGCGCTTGTGTTCTTTCAGCAGCTGGACTAGCTTGCTATTTTCCTTCCTTTGTTACCGGAATGCACGCATGAGTACCGATTTTACAATGCCTTCTCCCGTCATGACACGGATGCCGACCTGCTGCTGAAAAACGGGCGCTGGGCCAACGCGGATCATCATTACGGACTGGCTGCCGAATGTGCGCTCAAGGCTCTCCTGCTGCAACAGGGAATCCCTCCCAACAACGGCGATATGCCTTCCGGCCAGCAATACCGTCCTTACAGAACGCATATCAACCTTCTCTGGAATTCCTATCAGAGTTTCATGCAGACACGAAGCGCCTACACAATCCCTGCCACTAATCCGTTTCAGGACTGGGATATTGCTCAGCGTTACGCTCCAGAAAAGGAAATTACGGAACTGGCGACGCGGAACCATGCCGCAGCTGTCGGCACGTTAAAGCAGGTTATCAGGCAAGCGATACTTGACGGAGTGTTGCCATAATGCTTTTTGACAATATTCTTACTACGTTGGAAGAAATTTTTCTTCACCATGACAAAGCGTTGCGCCTGCAAAGCCTCAGGCATCTTTTCTTTGTTAATCGGGACCTGCGCGGGCGCATAGCGCTTGTCTGGGACGCTGCGTCGCTGGAACAGATGGACGATGACCAGCGAGCGTCTCTTGCGGTATTGTGTACGGAAATAGCCGATACGCTGGGCAGGCATGCGATCCCCGCCGCGCGTATGCCCCTTGTCAGCGAAGCCCCGTTCACAGCGGATCAGCAAGGAGCCGTCGTCTTCACCAGTGGCGAACGTCTCCCCTTTACGGTTGTGGACAGAATGCTGACGGAAAGCTCCTGGAGCAGCCGGGCAACGAAAGACAGTCTGTCCGACAAGATGATTGTCTTCTATTCCATCAAAGGGGGCGTGGGACGCTCCACGGCGCTGGCTGTGGCAGCCTGGCATCTGGCGCAGCAGGGAAAAAAGGTTATGGTTGTGGATATGGACCTGGAGTCTCCCGGTCTTTCCAGCAGCCTGCTTCCCGACGACCGCCGCCCCGATTATGGTCTGCTCGACTGGCTGGTGGAAGATGTTGTTGAAAATGGCGACGAGGTGCTGGAGCGTCTTTTTGCCACAAGCCCTCTGGCCGACGGCAGCCGGGGAGAAATTACCGTCATCCCGGCACACGGCAGACAGTACGGCGATTATATCGCCAAGATGGGCCGCGCCTGGATGCACCGCATGGACGGAGAAAAACGCATCCCCTGGCCGCAGCGTCTGCGCATCCTGCTGCGCAAGCTCGACGAGCAGCATGCGCCCGACCGCATCCTCATTGATGCGCGTGCGGGACTGGGTGAAATAGCCTCGGCCAGCGTGCTTGATCTTGCTCCCCGGCTGGTGCTGCTCTTTGCGCTGGAAGGCACACAGACATGGACAGACTACTCCATCCTGTTCAATCACTGGAATACTACCGGACAGGCCCGGAACATCCGGGAATCCCTGCAAATGGTTGCCGCCATGATTCCCCCTCTTGAGGACAAGCAACCCTACATGCAACGCCTGCGGGAAAATGCCTGGGACTGCTTCAGAGAACGACTCTACGATGCTCTGCCTGCGGGAGAAAAAGAGCGGGACGCTTTCAGTTTTGACTGCAACGACGAGGCCGCCCCGCATAATCCGTGGATCATCCACTGGCATCAGGGTTTGAGTACTCTGAAGCTGCTGCATACGCTGGAAGGCACGCTTGACGCGGCACAGATACAGGGCACATTCCCGTTCCTGCGCAATCTGGATATCTTCTTCGAGGAGCGGATATGACCTGTTCCGTAACGGAACATCTGCCAATCGCTGCGGAAAGCGACGACACGCCGCCGAAATTTGCATCACAGCGCTGGCAGAGCGCAATCTTTCGCTCACTCCGGGCAGGCGCGCTATGCCGCCGCCTCGCGTTTTATCTTTTCCAAAGGTAAAACGCTCTAACAACAGAACACAAAACGCCCTCTTTCCGCAGGACACGGAAAGAGGGCGTTTCTTGTGAATGATCTAGACATTTTCAGTTTGAAACGCTGTGCGTTTCAAACCATACGGCCTGTCGTTTCGCGGAAAAAGCGCGGTTTTTCCGCTCAGTTCAGAACGGGCGGCGCTGTGCTGCCGCCAGGCTTTTGCCCGCTGCAAAGGCAAAACACTCTGGAAGCCATTGCCACGCCCGGAACGACGGTTCGGTCTCAGAGGAGGGGCTCCCCCCAGAATCTCCTGAACAGCCGCACCCCGCAGCTGCATGAACTTCACGGCTTCACAATCCTCTCCCCTGCCGGAAAAAGTACGTCGGTTATCGGCTCAACGAGCCACAAAAAACATTCTCCAACCTGTGCGACAGTCGAAGCAGCGTTTACTTCCCACAGACGCGCCGAACAGCCTGCTGAATGGCCTTGTTCTGACTGACAGCCTGCGCCTTGATATAGAAGCCAGCAATATGCGGCCGACCCTCCCGCACCTGAAAAAAGGCCCGCGCCCCGTCGCCATAGGCCCGCAATTCCAGCAGAGCGGGAGAGGGAACTGCGGACACTTTCTTGATCAAGTCATCGTCGCAGACATAGCTCCGCGCCTGTGCTTTCTCAAAGGCCTCGCGCAACCCCGGAAAAAACTCCCGTCCCGGCAGACTGTTCAGAGCCCCGTCGCAAAAGGTTGCTCCAAGTCTTGTCCGCAAATAGTCCTCAAAATCCAGATTGTCCCGGAGCCAGTCCGCCGCCCACTGATCCAACGTTTCCTGACGACTGACGCCGCTGACGTTGAGCACCTCTGCAGACGGATTGCAGAGGCGAAAAAACTCCTGCTGCCAGTCCGCGTCTGCGGCCACAGTGGACGCAACGCCCCCCTGTGCGGCGGCATAGCCGAACAACGGCACGGGCAGTTCGCTCTCCTCCAGCGTTGTTGCCTCATGGGCGCTCAAAGCGTCCGCATCTATGGTCTGGCCCCTGGAAAAAAAACGCAGCAGCCAGAGTACCGCCTCATGCTTTTCCCTCTGCCCCCGCAAGCGCGCAAGCAGCGCCGACAGAGTCTCATGCTCACCCCCCTCTTTCCGGAGCAGCACGCAGCTCCGCAGCGAATCGCAGCCTTCTCCGGCAGCCCACCCCTGCAAACGCGACGCCGTGTTTTGTTCTCCGACAAGCTGTCTATCAAGATTACGCAGATTCTCTGCCGCGCGCACGGCATGCTCAAGGGCCTCTTCAGGCTGCGAGGAAGCGTCCGCATACGGATTGAAAATGACGGGTATCATGGCACACGCTCCCCGACTGCTCAGAACAGCTGCGCAAGGACGCGCTCGGTCTCGTCGAAGAAACCGTCCGGCCATTCGTCAAAATAGCCTTTCTCGTCCAGCACAGGTTCTTCCACAAAGGTTCTGCCTTCCTCCGCATCATAGCGGAAGAAATAAAAGCAGCTGTCTCCGCAGTCGAGCATCCCTTCGCGGACGGCAAGGCGGATGCCGTTCAGCAGATGATCGGAATGTGTTTCCAGAATGATCTGCACGCCTGCTGCTGCGGCGGCCGCAAGGAATTTTCCCATTTGCGTCTGGCCCCGTGGATGCAGATGCGCTTCAGGATTTTCCAGCAGCAGCAACGGCGACATTTTTTGTCCGTTGCTGACCAGCGTGGCCCAGACAAGCACATTGGCAATGACGGGCAGCGTATAGGCAAGACCAAACCCCACATTGGTGGGACGCCGCCTGCCGTATATGGCCCGCGCTCTGTCCATGTCGGGAATAGGCTGATAATCAAAGGAGATACCCGGGGAAACAAGCTCCAGCCATGCAGAGATATTCCGTACCAGCCCAGTGCTTTCGTCCGCCGCGCACAGGGCGGCCGGAACTCCGGAAAGCTCGCTGTGCGCCTCAATGAATTCCAGAACATCCTCCCCGCGTTCGCCGACGGAAGTCACCTCTCCGGCCTGCCGCAGAGGCAGCTCCAGCTCCGGCCCAAGACGCGCCGCCGAAAGAGAGGCGAAGGCGTCGCAGAAGGCCGCGTCGGAAGCCGCGGTAAAGACCGGCAGCGCGTCCTGCCGTTCCCAGCGCATTTCTACGGCAAAACGCCCATCCGCGCCCTTGTTGCAGCCGATACGGCACGATTTCGCCAGATCAGAGACAATATCCTTGCCCGTGCCGAACCCTTCCAGTTTTTTTTGCCCGTGCAGCAGACGGATAGCCTGAAGAAAGGAGCTTTTTCCAGAGCTGTTCAAACCGGAAAGCAGGGTCAGACGCCCCAGCTGGAAGCTCTCCTCCACAAAGCATTTGAATCCCTGCAAAAAAAGATCGGTAATCATTCTTTCTCCACCACTGTCTGAATGCACGCTGCAACGGCCTTGTGACGATATCTCACGCTTGCCGGATCATGGCTGTCCCTAGAAATGGCGTTCAGGAACCGGCCGTCATCCTCTTTATAAACTCCATGATACAGCGCCGCAAACAAATCTTCCCTGTGCGTCAGCAGGCGCTGAAAGGCCTCCTCCGACAGCAGGGACAGCTGGCAGGCCCAGACCTCGAAAAGCGCCTTGTTAATGGGCGTGCGCCAGTCGCTGTAACCGGGAAGCGACTTGCGGAAGGCATAGTCACCGAACAGATGCGCCGCCCGCGTCATAGCGCAACAAAAATACGCCCTCAGCTCTTCCCTGTCGGTCAGACGCGGGACAGGTGGCGTTTCGTCCGGCGAGCCCCACACCCGCCGCTCCGGCTCATTGATGATCTTCATGGCATTGCAGAGGAAGGAATCCATATCGCCATTGACGGGGTACTGCTCCGGCCCAAAGATCAAAACGGCAAGATAACGCAGTATCAGCTCCCGCCCGGCCATACGGGAATCATTCACGCTGCCCGCCGTGGCCGCCTTAAACTCCTCCAGTTCCACAAGTTCCTGCAAGAGTTCGGCGGCCGGTCCGTAATAGAGCGCATGCCGGATTTCCTGCGCTGTCAGGGGCAGGCCGCCCGTATTCAGGCGTTTGAAAATATTACGCTGCACCTTTTCCGGCGTGGAGGGACCGATAACGGCAAACTGCAACTCCGTTTCCAGAATACGATTCTGGTACAGCGGGGGGAGGGAGTCAAAATCCTCTCCTTCATGCGCCTTTAAAAATTCCAGACCGGACAGCGTAAAAGCCTTATCCAGAATAAAACGCCGTATGGCCGTGATGCGTTGCAGACCGTCCACGACCTTCCAGCACTCCTTCTCGTCTGCCGCCACATAGAACAGCGGAAGCGGGATACGCAGCATAAGCGATTCAATAAGCCGGCTCTGCTGCCCGTCCCCCCAGAGATTTTCCCCCCGCTGAATGAGCGGCGACGAAATGGTTCCCTGCCGCAGACGCCGCAGCAGCGTTTCCAGAGGAACACGCTTGTCTGTAATGGAAATCTTGTCCGCATCAAAGGGAAAGGGTTCCTCCTCCTCGCGTTCCACGCCGCTGGGGAGTCCCTCGGCCGTCAGCTCCTCATTCCGCAGGGATTCGCGCAACTCTTCCTGCGCTTTTTCGTAGTCCATGAGGTCTTCTCTCCGGTCGTTGTCCGCTCCGGCCTGCCGTCTTTTCCGCTCTCCTGCAAACGGAGGAAGCAAGGAGGACTATCGCCGGATACGAAAAAAGGACTCGCGGAGAACCCCGCAAATCCCTGTATTCACTGCAATCAGCTAAGAGACTTGAACTTTTGCCCCGCTGCTTCGTGCCCGACATGGGACAACAGCTGAAAGTATACCTATGAGCACACAGCGGCGCAAGCTGGAAGGAGCTTACGGATACGGGAGCATCCCACACGCAGGCGGCTCTCTCCGGTTTTTCCGCTCACTTCTGGCCGGGCGGCGCTGTGCCGCTGCCTCGCGTTTCACCTTTTTCAAAGTTGAAACGCTCTAACGGAACACGAGAAACGCCCTCTTTCCGCAGAACACGGAAAGAGGGCGTTTCAACCAAATGTTCCCTGTCTGGAGATGCCCTTCCGCAACCTTTCCCCACAGGAAAGGAGCAAATCAGCGTTCCAGGGACCAGTGGCGAGCGGCAAGGGAATCACGCCGCTTTTGCAGCTTTTCTATCTCGTCACGCAGAGAAACTTCCACGGCAAAATCATGAAGCATTGTCTGAGCATCTTCGTCTGACGGCAAAGGGATATCCATATTTTTCAGATTGTTAATCTGAACAAGCGGAACCGTTGCGCCACAGGCAAGCGCGCTCAGAGCAACTTGCCCCATTTGAGAACGCAGATAGATAAAAAGCAGGCGCATGTCGTAACTTTTCAGGGCCGGTCGTAACAGGACGCAGGACTGACTGACCACCCAGAGAGTATCATCTGTCCAGTCTTGAGAGATAATGCCGACCTTGCCCAGCATTCCCCGTATCCCCAGCACCACATCTCCGGGTTGAAGAAGCTGATCCGTTTTTCCTGCCCGCTCAATCAGGGCAGTGGATTGCCCTGACGGTCTGGTGTAACCCCAGGGTTCCAGCTGGCCCGGATTCAGAATATGCAGCAACTCTCCTTTGCCTGCCTTGCTGGGAAGCAGCGGCCTGAAAATATTAACGAGCTTGCCCAGTTGAGTAGTTTCGCAGTGCAGCAGCCGTTCACGAGTCTGTTTTTCCTCTTCGCTCAGGCAGTGAGCCGTTGCCAGATTGAGCGAAAGCCCCCTGCTGATCTCGATAATCCCCAGCGTGCTGTTTGCCGACAAGCCGACCTTTGCCA
>CAMBWG010000115.1 GCA_945871415.1 uncultured Desulfovibrio sp. | reverse complement strand
TTCATAGATGGCGGTCATATGGCTATTCGTAGCGGAGGGCTTCGGCGGGTTCGAGGCGGGAGGCCTGCCGCGCCGGATAGAGGGTGGCGAGGAAGCAGAGCAGCATGGCGCTGGCGCCGATGATCAGCACGTCCGACCAGGTGATGATGATGGGCAGATGATCGAGCGTGTAGACGTTTTCGGGCAGCTTGATGAACTGATAGCGCTTGAGCGCCCAGCCCAGGGATAGACCCATGACATAGCCCAGCATGGTGCCGATGAAACCGATGATGGTCCCCTGCAGCATGAAGATGCGGCGGATGGTGCGCCGGGTTGCGCCCATGCTCATGAGAATGGCGATATCCCGCGTCTTTTCCATCACCAGCATGACCAGCGACGTGACGATGGAGAAGGAGCCGATAAGCACGACCATGGTCAGCAGGATGAACATGCCGATCTTTTCCAGCTTGAGGGCGGCAAAGAGATTGGCGTTCATTTCCATCCAGTGACGCACATAGAAGGGATAGCCCAGCGTCTCGCTCAGGCCGGCGGCTATCCTGTCGGCGGCAAAGAGATCGTCCACCGTCACTTCCACGCCGGTCAGGAAGCCGTCGGGCAGTCCGAGGGTGTCGCGGGCCGCGGCGAGCGTGACGAAGGCCAGCGAGGAGTCGTATTCGTACATACCGGTCTTGAAGATGCCGCGCACCACAAAAGGACGGATGCGCGGCTTGAAACCGGATGCGCCGGATTCTCCCGAAGAGGAGAGCATATTGATCCGGCTGCCCACGATGAGCCCCAGACGGCTTGCCAGTTCATCGCCGATGATGATGCCGGGCGTGCCCTCCTGCTCCAGATCGGCCACCGAACCGGCGCGCAGCCGCTGCAGCATGGTCACCACGGGGGCCGCGGTCTGCGGATCGATGCCGCGCAGGATGATGCCCTTGACCCCCCTGCCGGAGGACAGCATCACTTCGCTGTAGATGAAGGGCGTGGCGCCCGTGATGTGCGGGGCCTTCCGGGCGCGTTCAGCCACGTCGGCCGCGTGCTCGAACGCGTTCGGCGTATGGGCCATGACAATGGCGTGGGCATTGGCGCCGAGAATCTTGTCGCGCATGTCGGTGGTCAGGCCGTTGTATACGCCCAGCACCACCACCAGCGCGCCCACGCCAAGGCCGACGCCGAGAATCGACATCAGCGAAATGATGTAGATGAACGTCTGCTTACGCCGGGAAAAGAGATAGCGCAGCGCGACGAAGGTTTCAAAGCGCATGCTCATTACCGCTTAGAACTCCGGGCGCAGCAGCGGGAAGAGAATGACTTCGCGGATGGAGGCGGAGTCCGTCAGCAGCATGACAAGGCGGTCGATGCCCATGCCAAGACCGGCCGCCGGCGGCATGCCGTATTCCAGCGCGCGCAGGAAGTCTTCGTCCATGTTGTGGGCTTCGTCGTCGCCGGCTTCCTTTTCGCGAACCTGATCCTCGAAACGCAGACGCTGATCCACGGGATCGTTGAGCTCGGAGAAGGCGTTGGCCAGTTCGCGCCCGGTGATGAAGAGCTCGAAGCGGTCCGTCAGCCCGGGATTCTCGTCGTTGCGCCGCGACAGGGGCGAGATCTCCGTGGGATAGGCATAGATGAAGTGGGGCTGCACCAGACGGGGCTCCACGTCGATGTCGAACAGCTTGGCGTGCAGCTTGGGCAGGCTTTCGCTGTCGGCGGCCTTTTCGCCGCGTTCGCGGATGTAGGCCCTGACCTTGCTGTAGTCGTTGTAGAACTCCGGCGAATGCCCGCCGATCTTTTCCAGCGATTCATAAAAGGTCATGCGCGTCCAGCGGCCGGGCGTGAGATCGATCATTTCTCCCTGATAGGGGACGACGGTCGTACCGCAGACCATCTGCGCCAGATGCCCCACCAGCTCTTCCGTGAGATCCATCAGATCTTTGTAGGTGGCATAGGCCCAGTAGAATTCGCAGGTTGTGAACTCGGGATTATGACGGGTGTCGATGCCTTCGTTGCGGAAGTTGCGGTTCAGCTCAAAGACCTTTTCAAAGCCGCCCACCAGCAGACGCTTAAGGTACAGTTCCGGCGCAATGCGCATGTAAAGCTGCAGGTCCAGCGCGTTGTGCTGCGTCACAAAGGGCTTGGCCGCCGCGCCGCCGGCAATGGGCTGCATCATGGGCGTTTCCACTTCCATGAAGCCGCGATCCTCCAGAAAACGACGGAATTCCCGCACGATCAGGCTGCGTTTCTGGAAGATTTCCCGCGTGCGCGGGGTCACGATCAAATCCACATAGCGCTGGCGGTAGCGGGTCTCGGTATCCTTGAGGCCGTGATACTTTTCCGGCAGCGGGCGCATGGAGCGGGTGATCAGCTTCACCGTGCGGCAGCTGATGGTCAGTTCGCCCGTCTTGGTGCGGAACAGATGCCCGGACACGCCCACGATATCGCCCACGTCCAGCTTCTTCACCATGCCGTAGACGTTTTCGGGCAGGTCTTCGCGCGTGGCGTAGCACTGGATGTTGCCGCTCTGATCCTGAATATGGAAGAAAAGCACCTTGCCGAACGAACGCAGCGAGACGATGCGGCCCGCAATGGCAACCACATCCCCCTGCGCGTCCAGCTGTTCCCCTTCCAGCTCCCCGAAACTGTCCAGAACCCAGCCGATGGAGTGCTCTTTGCGGAAGTCGTTCGGGAACAGGGGGACTCCGGCGTCCAGAAGATCGCAGGCTTTGACCACGCGATTCTTGATGACCTCGTTCAGGGCGTCGCGTTTGGCGAATCCCTCAAGCATGGGCATGAAGTAGTCCACATGGGCGGACTTGGTGTTCAACTTGATCCTAGGCTTCTTGTTCTTTTCCCGATCTTCCACGATAACGCTCCTGGCGGGCTCTGGGCCCGGCGATGCCTTGAGATTGAATGGGTGAGAATATTCCAAGCGGCCTTCCCCGTCAAGGCGGACAGCCCCCGTCCCGTCACCCTTGAAGACAAGGGGCTTTACGGCTATGGTATCGCCGCCTTACGTGAAAAAGGTTCTTCGTTGCGGCATGTCGTTTGCCGTACCCTTCACTTCGACCGCGCTCCTGCGCGCGGCGTCCGCCCCGCGGGCTATTATGCAAGGAACACCATGAAAAATTTCACCATTTCTTTCCTGGGCCGTGACTGTCCCGGCGTTGTAGCCACGGTCAGTCGCACTCTCGGCGAATCCGGCTGCAATATCATGCAGCTTTCGCAGACCATCCTTTCCGGCGAATTCGCGGCCATTTATATTGTTCAGGCCCCGGATACCCTCGATCCGGAAGCCCTGCGCCGTTCGCTCGGAGTCGCGCTCGAAGCGGAAAATATGGATATGTCCGTACTGGTGCGCCCTGCCACCGAATCCGCCTGGGGCAAGGACGAAGTCTGTCAGCCCTTCGTCGTTACGGCCGACGGCCCGGATCATCCCGGGGAAATCGCCGCCATGAGCCGCGTCTTTGCGCGCCATAACGTCAATATTGAAAATCTCAAGGCCGTTCTCGGCGAAGGCGGCAGCAATCATGCCCTCTTCGTCTTTGAAGTCATGGTCCCCGACCGCGTGGACCTCGGCCGTCTGCGGCGCGAGCTCATCAAGGAAGGCAGCATGCACAATCTGCGCGTGGGCGTGCAGCATCGTGATATTTTTGAAGCCATGCACCGCATCGTCAGCGTGTAGCCCCGGCGTCCGCCCGCGCCTTCCGTCATGAGGGGCCGGGCCTCCCACCTTCCCCGGCAGGCAGTTTTTCTGCTCCCGGCGGTATTCCTCGAACATCCGTCCCCGACGGTCTGCCAGGGGCAGCCCCTGTCGAGTCCGTCCGCATGAAGGAATGATACATGCTTTCTGAACGCGAAGTCATCAGCACTCTGAACATGCTGCGCACCGAACATCTCGACGTGCGCACCGTCACCCTCGGCGTCAGCCTTTTTGACTGCGTGAGCCACGACATAGAACTCTTCATCGCCAATGTGAAGGACAAAATTCTGCGTCACGCGGCCCAGCTCGTGCGCGTCTGTGACGAAGTGGGCGACAAGTACGGCATCCCCGTGGTCAACAAGCGCATCAGCGTCAGCCCCATTGCCGTGGTGGCCGCGCCTTTCGGGCCCTCCGGCATGGTGCGCGTCTGCCGCGCCCTTGACGACTGCGCCAAGGAAGCGGGCGTGGACTTCCTCGGCGGCTTTTCCGCTCTTGTGGAAAAGGGTTTCGCCAACGGCGATCGCGCGCTTATCGAGGCCCTGCCCGAAGCTCTGACCACCACCGACCGCATCTGTTCTTCCATCAACGTGGCCTCGTCCCGCAGCGGCATCAATATGGATGCCGTGTCTCTCATGGGCGAGCAGATTCTCAAGGTGGCCGAAGCCTCCGCCGATCGCGGCGGTATCGGCTGCGCCAAGCTCGTGGTCTTTGCCAACATTCCGCAGGACGTGCCCTTCATGGCCGGCGCCTATCTCGGTGTGGGCGAGCCCGACGTGGTCATCAACGTGGGCGTTTCCGGCCCCGGCGTGGTCAAGAAGGCCATCGACCGCGCTCTCGGCGCGGGCGTCAATGCTCAGGGCCAGCCCCTGACCCTGCTCGACATTGCCGAAGTCATCAAGCGCACCGCCTACAAGGTGACGCGCGTGGGTGAAATGATCGGCACCGAAGTGGCCCATCGCCTCAATCTGCCCTTCGGCGTCGCCGACCTTTCCCTCGCTCCCACGCCCGCCGTGGGCGACAGCGTGGGCGAAATTTTCCAGAGCGTGGGCCTCTCCAGCATCGGCGCGCCCGGCACCACCGCCGTGCTGGCCATGCTCAATGACGCCGTCAAGAAGGGCGGGGCCTTTGCCTCCTCCTCCGTGGGCGGTCTCTCCGGCGCGTTCATCCCCGTTTCTGAAGACTCCAGCATCGAAGCCGCCGCCACCTCCGGGCTTCTCAGTCTCGAAAAGCTCGAAGCCATGACCAGCGTCTGCTCCGTGGGGCTCGATATGATCGCCATCCCCGGCGATACCCCCGCCACCACCATCGCGGGCATCATTGCCGATGAAATGGCCATCGGCATGATCAACCACAAGACCACCGCCGTGCGCGTCATCCCCGTGCCCGGCAAGGGCGTGGGCGAGGAAGTTTCCTTCGGCGGCCTCCTCGGCAAGGCCGCCATCATCCCCGTGCCCAGGGGCGACGCCGCCGGCTTTATCCGCCTTGGCGGCCGCATCCCGGCCCCGATTCACAGTCTGAAGAACTAGGGGGAGTTTTTTCGGGGGGAAGGGAACACCCTTGCGCGCCAGCCAAGGGGGTTCCCTTCCCCCAAAAAACATTCCTCTAGACGCACAGTGTCTCGTCGCCGGCGATGGCCCAGAGGTAGAGGGAGGCCGTGGAGCCGTAGGGGGAGTAGCGGCGGCGGTAGCGCTCAAAGCGCTGCCGGGGCATATCCTTGTGGTGATGGAGGCGGCAGAGGCCGCGACGGATGGCCAGATCGCCCCAGCTGAAGACGTCGGGGCGTTGCAGGGAGAAGATAAGGAGCATTTCGGCGGTCCAGAGGCCGACGCCGGGCAGGGCGGTCAGGGCGGCGCAGACGGCGGCGTCATCGGCGGCGCGCAGGGCATCGGCGGAAAGTCTTCCCCGCGCGAAGGCTTCGGCGGCGGCCTGTATATAACCGACCTTGCGGGCGGAGAGGCCGACGGAACGCAGGCTGTCCGCGGGAAGGGCGGCAATGACGCCGGGACTCAGGCCGCCGTGGGCCTCGGCCAGACTGCGGAGGCGCCGCCAGACGGTTTCCTGCGCCTTCATGGAAATTTGCTGGCCGGTAATGCTGTGCAGCAGAGCCGCAAAGGGGTCCGGGAGAACTTCACGGCGGAGCGGTCCCAGGGCTTCGATGACGGCGGCAAGGCGTTTGTCGCGACGGGAGAGCGCTGCAAGCGCTTCGGCGGTGACGGGAAAGAAGGGCATGGCGTTTCGCTGTTGCGTGCGGGAAATGCGCCAGTGTTACTGCACGCCCAGTCCTGCCACGCGTACATCCAGCGAGATGCACTTATGGACAAGAGTTTCCGGCGCGAGCGGGGCGGAGATGGCCCGGAGTTCATCGGGCGTATAAAGACGCGGGAGATCCCGGGCGGCGCATTCCGCGATGCGGAGAAGCTCGTCGAGAGTGGCAAAGAGGACGGCGGGGCAGGCCTGATAGAAGTAGAGCGCGCCCTCGTGGAGGATGAGAGGGAAGAGATTGCAGGCCGGGGGACGCTGCGGGCGGGCAAGGCGGCAGCCCGTGGGCGTAAGAGCCTTGCAGCCGCGCTGATCGAGGCAGGCGACGGAAGGGGAGAGCAGATAAAAGTCGTCGGCGAGATCGGGCCGGAGCTGGGAGGGAAGCAGCGGCATGGGGTAGGGCGCGTCGCCTTCGGGCTGCGGGCCGCAGCAGTGGCGGCACTCGGCGCAATAGCCGTTGTCGAGACGGTCTTTAGTCCAGCGGAAGACGTACTGCTTTCCGGCAAGACGGGCGCGCCACTCCCGGGCAAGCGCGGCAAATTCTGTGGGCATGGGCAGCCTCCTGGAGCATTTTCAGTTTGAAATGCTGTGCATTTCAAACCATACGGCCTGTCGTTTCGCGGAAAAAGCGCGGTTTTTCCGCTCACCTTGGGCCGGGCGGCGCTGTGCCGCCGCCTCGTGTTTCACCTCTGAAAAAGGTGAAACGCTCTGAAAGGTGAAAAAAACTGATTTGAGGCAGGCGCAGTATACGGAAACGGACGGGAAAAGAAAATGCGGCTCCCGTGAGGAAAAATTTTTGCGGAAAGGAAAAAAAGTGCTTGCCAAGGGGCGGGCTTTTGTTTAGAAGTCTTTTCACGCCGAAGTGGTGGAATTGGTAGACACGCTAGGTTCAGGGTCTAGTTCTCGCAAGGGAGTGGGAGTTCGAGTCTCCCCTTCGGCACCACAGGAAAGGAAACGTCCGCAATGCAGATTGCGGACGTTTTTTTGTATAAACGAAAACCTCCCGCTAGGCGGGAGGTTCAAAAAAGCTTACAGC
>CAMBWG010000114.1 GCA_945871415.1 uncultured Desulfovibrio sp. | reverse complement strand
GGGAAGAAACCCCTTTTTGCCGCAAGCAAAAGGGGTTTCTTCCCCCTCAAAAAAAGCCCGTTAGGCTGGCGTCAGTCCGTGAAGCCGCGGGAGACAGCCAGACGCCAGCCGACGAGGCTTGCGACACCGGCAAGGCAGGTGATGCCGGCCATGGCCGCAACGCCGTCACGCCAGCAGGGCAGGCTGCACAGGAACATGGAGGCGCTGCCGAACAGCAGGCCGCCGCTGTTGATGAGCGCCGTCATGGTGCCGGTATCCGTGGAGAGCTGATTCAGCATGAGTACGGTGGACGGCGGGCGTGTGGCGCTGGAACAGAAGCTGACGGGCGCGCACAGCAGGGCAAAGAGAACGGGGTGCCAGCGTCCGGCCAGCAGCAGCCCCAGGCCGGCCACGGTAATGCAGGCGAGAAAGACGGTCATGAAGCGGCGCAGGGGCCAGTCCGCAAACCAGCGGGCATAGCAGACCGGGCCGAGCAGACTCATGCTGGCATTGAGGGCAAAGAAGAGGCTGTAGGTCTGGGGCGACACGCCGAACAGGCCCTGATAAACATAGGACGAGACTGCAAGAAACGCCATGAACGGCATGCAGACAATGGAAAATATCACGAGCAGACTGCTGAAGTTGCGCCGGGACAGCACATAGACAATGCGTGAAAGCATCGCACCGATGCCGCCCTGCGTGCGTTCGCGCAGGGTTTCGCGCAGCAGCAGGGCTCCCGCGCCCGCAAGCAGACCGCAGGCGGCGAGGCAGACGAAAATACCCCGCCAGGAGGTGAACTCCAGCAGCAGACCGCCGATGACCGGCGCCAGCATGGGGGCAAGAATGGTGATGGTCTGAATCCAGGTAATGACTCTGGCCATGACCGGGCCGCGCAGCACGTCCTTGACGATGGCCAGCGACATGGCGCTGATACCGCCGCTGCCTGCGGCCTGTATACCGCGCCAGAAAAGCAGGCTCTCAATGGATGGAGAAAGAACGATGGCGATGCTGGAGATTACATAGAGGGCGGAGCCGAGCAGCAGTACGGGCCGCCGTCCGGCCTTGTCGCTGTAGGGGCCCCACAGCAGCATGGACAGGGCGAAGATCAGCAGGAAGCAGCTGATGCTGAGGCTGGACAGGGCGTCCGTCGTTTGCAGGGATGCGGCCATGCCGGGCAGGGCCGGAAGATACATGTCGGTTGAAAGAGGCGCAAAAGCGCTGAGAAAGGCAAGATAGACAATAAGCCAGCGGTTGCCCGGCAGAAAAGCGCGTTGAGACATCTCGATCCTTTGTGAACGGTCCGACCCGGCGTCTTGCTGGGAGGGGCCGGGCAAGAACCGCAACAGAAGCCGGGCCTGAAAAAGTTCAGGGGAGAGAGGCCCTGTGCGACGACCTCCCTCCCCGTTCAGGCATGGAATCGGGCGTTAGAGCGTTTTACCTCTTTGAAAAAGGTAAAACGCGAGGCGGCGACACAGCGCCGCCCGGTCTGAATTTTCGGAAAGACAGTATGTTTCGCGAAACGACAGGCCGTATGATTTGAAAAGCGCTATTTAGGTTCGATGACTTCCTGGCCGCCCATGTAGGGGACAAGAGCCTTGGGAATGACGACGCTGCCGTCCTTCTGCTGATAGTTTTCAAGAATGGCGGCCAGGGTGCGGCCGGTGGGCAGACCGGAGCCGTTGAGGGTGTGGGCATAGGCCGTCTTGCCGCCCCTGGGCTTGAAGCGGATATCCGCGCGGCGGGCCTGGAAGTCCTTGCAATTGGAGCAGGACGAGATTTCCCGGTAGGTATTCTGGGCGGGAAGCCAGACTTCCACATCATAGGTTTTTGTGGAACCGAAGCCCAGATCGCCGGTGCAGAGGGAAATGACGCGGTAGGGCAGCTCCAGCAGTTCCAGCAGGTTGCGGGCATGCCCCACCATGATTTCCAGCTGATTCATGCTGTCGTCGGGGTGGGCAAAGCGCACCATTTCCACCTTGGTGAACTGATGCAGGCGGATAAGTCCGCGCGTATCCTTGCCGGCGGCTCCCGCTTCGGAGCGGAAGCAGGGCGTGGCCGCGCAATAGGCGCGGGGCAGATCGCTTTCATCCAGCACTTCGCCTGCGTGCAGATTCGTCAGAGGCACTTCGGCCGTGGGAATAAGGTAGTAGTCCCAGGCGGGCATCTTGAAGAGATCTTCCTCAAATTTGGGCAGCTGTCCTGTGCCGGTCATAGTGGCGCGGTTGACCATGAAGGGAGGGCAGACTTCGATATAGTCCTCGTGCAGGGTATGCTGATCGAGAAAGAAGTTGACCAGCGCGCGATCCAGACGCGCCGCCCAGCCCTGATACACCACAAAGCGGCTGCCCGCCAGTTTGGCGGCGCGATCGAAGTCCAGACCGCGCAGAGCCATACCCACTTCCCAGTGCTGTTTGGGCGGGAAGTCGAATTCGCGCGGCGAGCCCCAGCGCAGGCGCTCGGGATTTTCCGTTTCGTCCTTGCCTACGGGAGTGCTTTCGTCGGGAATATTGGGAACGCCCATAAGCCATTCCTCCACGGCGGCCCTGGCCGCGGCGGTCTGGGTGTCCAGCGCCTTGATGCGGTCGGACAGTTCGCCCAGTTCCGCCATCATGTGGGCCGCGTCCTTGCCCTCGCGTTTGAGCTGGGCAACCTCGCGGGAGGCGGCATTCTGTTTCTGCTTCAGGGCTTCCACTTCGGCCAGCAGGGCACGGCGACGACCGTCCAGCTTGAGAAATTCGTCCACGCTCAGGGAAGAATGGCGGTCGGCAAGGGCCTTTGCCAGCAGTTCGGGATTTTTCTGCACCAGTTTGAGGTCAATCATGAATTTGTGCTCCTACGGCATTTTCTGTCTGATCAGCGGTCTGCGGCGACGCCGGACCGGCATTGACGACGCTGCACGGTATCATCCCCGCCCCTTGCCTTGCAAGAAGGCAAAGGAACGTATATAGAAATTCTCTGGACTTTTGACAAACTTCAACCCCATGTGTGAGATGATTATGAAACTGATCCGCCTTGCGCCGCTTTTTGTCCTGTCGCTGGCCCTGCTGCTTTCGGCGTGCGGCCCGAGCAATACCGTCCGTTTGCTGCCCCTGCCGCAGCCCGGGGTATCGGTGCTGCCCGCGCCCAATGCGCCGCGTATCAGTGTTGTCCCCTTTGAGGATAAGCGCATGGATGCCAACCTTGGCACGCGCCGTGACGGTTCGGCCTTTGTAGCGACCGAAGACGTGGCCCAGTGGGTCAGCCGCGGTCTTGCCGATGAACTGACCCGCGCCGGCCTGCAGGTCTCCTATGCTCTGACCCCCGGTCAGGCCCGCAGCGGCAACCCGGATTACATCATTACCGGCAAGCTGGAAGAGGTCTGGATTAAGGAAGTTTCGTCCACCGAACTGACGACCGGCATGCGCGCCACCTACGTGCTGGCCAGCCGCAGCGGCAAGGTTTCGAGCGAAACCCTGACTTCCGGCCAGAGCCGCAACGGATTGCCCGGCGGTTCGGTTGCCGACGACCTGATGCGTCAGACCATGCTCGATCTCGTGCAGCCCATGGCCGCCAAGATCAAGCAGACCGTGTCTCATTAGCGCGGCTGTCCGTTGAAGCCATGCCATATGCGGCAGTGCCGTACCGGCAGGGACGAGCCCGGACGCAGTTGCGCCGGAGGTCGTTCCCGCCGGGAGGTTCTGTTCTCGGAAACGACCGGGAGCCGGGGACGGGCGGCAGACCGCGCGCCGCTCTGCGGGCGCGCCGCCGTCGCCATTGCCGCAGGTTTGATGCCGTTCTCTTGCAGGTGCTTTAACATGAAGCCTGCCTCCCGTTTTTGGAACGATGGTGTCGCCCGTCGCATCCTTTCACGTCCTCTTTCCGGGGGCGTGAAGGGGTGCGGCGGGTTTTTGCGTCCCGTGGGGCTGTCTGTCCTCTGTCTGCTGTTCTTTCTTGTGCTTCCGGCGAGTCTTCCGGCTCGTACCGAGGTCGCTTTTGAGCCTGCGGCGCTGCGTATCATGGTGCCACAGGCGGCGCAGGGGGATGAACGTGAGGTTCTTTACTGGCGGGCCGTGGGGCAGGGCTGGCTGCGTGCGCTGGCCCTGGTCGCCCCCCGGCTGCCCGGTGTCGGGGAGCTCGAGGCCGGACCTTTCCCCGCGCAGTTCCGGCTGGCCCTGGCGGCAGCCGCCAGTGATGTTTCCCGCGGGGCGCTCCGGGTCTGCGAGCCGCCTCCGTCTGATCCGGGCGTGCCTCTGGATGCGGCGGGGACGCCGGCCATGTGCGTTCTGCGCCCCGGGGCGGTTACCATTACTGTGCGCGCCCTGCCTGACGCCCGGGAACGTATTGCGCGCCTGCTGGCGGACAGCGAGCAGGCGGCTGTCTGGCAACGCCTCCTGACGGAAATGGAGCAGGCGGTGCAGACGCTCGGCACAGACAACACGGATTTGGAACAGCGGCGCGCGGCGGCATGTGCCGTGCAGGCCCTGCTGGGAGATGTGCGGCAGCTCCTGCCGGAAGCGGCCGAAAGCTGGCTTGCCGGAGCGCAGAGCATGCCTCTGCTGGAGGAACTGGCGGAGCGCGTGCCGGAAAGCGCCCTTGTGCGTCTGTTGCTGGCGGAGGCGCGTCTGCGCGCCGGCTTGCCGCAGCAGTGCATGGAAGCAGCCTCGGCTGCGTTGCGCCGTGCTCCGGACATGACGCGGGCCCGCTATGTGCGCGCGCTGGCGCACTGGCGTCTGCAGCAGCTGGCCCTGGCGGAAGAAGATCTGGATGCGGCTCTGCGGGCTACGCCCGCGCCGGTGGGGTCCGCGGCACACGACGCTCTGCGGCGCGGTATTTTGCGCGCCCGGGGGGCGCTGCGTATGCTGCGCGGCAATACCGACGGCATGTGCGAGGATTTGACGGCCGCCTGCGCGCTGGGGGATTGCGAGGGACTGGCCGCCGTGCGCGGACGCGGGCAGTGTCTGCCGCCCGACGGATTGCCGGAACCCGCGGCGGCCACCCTGCCGCCGCGTCTGCCCGCTCTGGATGTGGAAGCGCGGCGGGATGTGCCCGTCTGGCCGCCGGTAACGGCGGAAACGGCGCGCGCCGTGGCCCGTCAGGTTCCTGTGCGTGTCTATCCTCTGCCTGATCCCTTTGTCTTTTCTCCGAGGCCCTGATGCGTGATCCTCTCATAAAAGTGTACGGGCATGTCTACCCTGCCGATGCCGCGCTGGAAGAAGCCCTGCGCGCCGCGCTGGCGGACGCTCTGCCCGATACGGACGACATCCCTCTGCTGGAACGCGATGGCGACATGCTGCGTATTTCTTTTGAAGGAAGCTATTTCCCCGAAGATGAGACGGTTGCCGCCCTGCGCACGGCTGCGGGCATGCCGCAGGGCAAGCTGGACGTGCTTGATATGGA
Organism: uncultured Desulfovibrio sp.; assembly: GCA_945871415.1. GTDB lineage: Bacteria > Desulfobacterota > Desulfovibrionia > Desulfovibrionales > Desulfovibrionaceae > Desulfovibrio. Next base: position 1,645 of record CAMBWG010000114.1, on the reverse strand, counting down.
AAACTGGCGTCTGACGCGCCATGCCTTTCGCGACGGAGTGCTGCATTCCAGCGCCGCGCCGCTCAACAACGTGCTGGACTATTCCGGGCATTAGAGCGTGTTGAGGTAAATCGTATTTTCCGGGGGGAAGGAAAGCCCTCATCTCTCTGTCGATGCCCGTAGCTTCCTGCGTCGCAACGAGCACGGCCTGCGGCCGCCATCCGGTCGCTGCCCGCACGAGAGGGGCCTTCCCCCCGTCCCAATTCTTCTCCAGCGTGCTTTTTCAAGGGGCATGCGTGATATTTTAGAGCGTTTCAACTTTGAAAAAGGTGAAACGCGAGGCGGCGGCACAGGGCCGCCCGGCCCAAAGTGAGCGGAAAAACCGCGTTTTTTCTGCGAAACGACAGGCCGTATGCATTTTACTGAAGGTATTCTAAATATGATGCTACCTTGTTTCATCCGTTTCTGACATACAGGGAGAAAAGACTATGAAACAGGAAACCGTCGTCGTGAAATTCGGCGGACACGCTATGGACAAGGAAGAGTTGTGCGCGGCCTTTGCCGACGATGTGACGCGTTTGCAGCAGGACGGCGAGAAGCTGGTCGTGGTGCATGGCGGCGGTCCGCAGATTGGCGCGCTGTTGCAGCGGCTGCATATTGAAAGCCGTTTTGAGAAGGGGCTGCGCGTGACGGATGCAGCCACAATGGAAGCCGTGGAAATGGTGCTGTGCGGTCAGGTCAACAAGGACGTGGTCGCCCGTCTTGCGGCTGCCGGTTGTCGCGCCGCCGGTGTCAGCGGCCGTGACGGCGGTCTGCTGCGCGCCCGGATCAAGGATGCCGCGCTGGGGCTGGTGGGCGATGTGACGGAGGTGGATGCCTCCCTGCTGGCCTGCCTGCTCGATGGCGGCTTTGTGCCCGTGGTTGCGCCGGTGGCTTCCGGTCCGCAGGGACAGGCCCTCAATGTCAATGCCGATACGGCCGCGGGCGCTGTGGCCGGGGCGCTGAGCGCCGACTGCTTTGTGCTCATTTCCGATGTGCCGGGCGTGCTGGACGGCGACAGGCAGCTGTTGCCGCGTCTCAACAGGGCGGAAGTGCAGCGCCTGATCGAGAGTGACGTCATCAACGGCGGCATGATTCCCAAGGTGCAGTCCTGTCTGCATGCGCTGGATCGGGGCTGCGGGCGTTCGCTTATCCTTGATGGGCGGCAGCCCTCCAGCCTGCTGCGTTTTCTGCGCGACGGCGAGGCTCTGGGTACCGTCATCGAAAACTGAGCTGTGTCTTTCCGGGCTTGACAAGCGCCGTCCGGCTCTGCTAGAGCAAGGCCAAGCCGGGCGGCGGCCGCACTGCCAACCCCGTCAGGTTCGAAAGAAAGCAGCGGTAACAGATGTTGCCGGGTGCCCGGCCCACGGAAACCGCGAACAGCAATGTTCGCGGTTTCCGCGTTTTTTGCCCCGGCAAATGCCGGGCGGGGCCCCGGCAGTCGCGGCGATCGTTACCAGAACGTATGATAGCCTTCGATCTGCATGGCGATGTTGGCAAGCAGGCAGGCGCCTTCGCGGGCAGGCCACAGCGTCAGCGGATTGATGTTCATGCGCGTGAGATGTCGCAGACAGTCCTGCGCCGAGCCGCGCGTAAAGGGGATGCGGATGCGGAGAAGATTTTCGTC
>CAMBWG010000113.1 GCA_945871415.1 uncultured Desulfovibrio sp. | reverse complement strand
CCCCCCCCCCCCCCCCCCCCCCCCCCCCCCCCCCCCCCCCCCCCCCCCGGAAAAAACTCTGCCTAATGTCCTGTAATGCCGTATTTTTTCAGCTTGTACTGGAGCAGGCTCTTGGAGATGCCGAGGTATTCCGCGGCCTTGACCTGCACGAGGTCGGCGCGGACAAGGGCGCGCCGGATGAGGGCGGCTTCGATTTTCTCCAGGGTGTCGGCAAGATCGAGCTGTACGGGCAGGAGGTCCACGGCGCTTTTGAACTGAGAGTCTTCGTCGCGGATTTCCGCAGGCAGATCGTCAACGTTGATGACATTGCCGGGGACGAGCACCATGCAGGACTCCACCACGTTTTCCAGCTGCCGGATATTGCCGGGCCATTCGTAGCCGGTAAGATAGTTGAGAGCTTCGGTACTGAAGGTCTTGGGGGGCATGTTGTTTTCCGCCGTCACCTTTTCCATGAAGTGCGCTACCAGCGAGGGAATGTCCTCGCGGCGTTCGCGCAGGGCCGGCAGGGGGATTTGCACCACATTGAGGCGGTAATAAAGATCGTCGCGGAAGGCTCCCTTTTCCACCAGCTCGGCAAGATCCTTGTTGGTGGCGGCCACCACACGGATATCGACTTCAATTTCCGCGCCGCCGCCCACGCGTTCGAATTTGCGTTCCTGAAGAACGCGCAGCAGCTTGACCTGAAGCTCCGGAGTCAGCTCGGCAATTTCGTCGAGAAAGAGCGTGCCCCCGTCGGCCTGCTCGAAGCGTCCCCGGCGCATGGCGACCGCGCCGGTAAAGCTGCCCTTTTCATGGCCGAAGAGCTCGCTTTCAAGGACGCCGGGATTGAGCGCCATGCAGTTCACGGAAATGAAGGGCTTGTCCTTGCGCGGGCTGGAATAGTGAATGGCGCGGGCCACAAGCTCCTTGCCGGTGCCGGATTCGCCGGAAATGAGCACCGTGGCGCGGCTGGGCGCGGCCCGCTCCACCATGGCAAGCACCGTGCGGATGGCATGGCTGCGGCCCACGATTTTGTGGACGCCGTAGCGCTCCTCCATGGATTCCTGAAGCAGACGATACTGCCGGTGAGCGCGCGCCAGTTCCGTGGCGTTGTGCACGGAGAGCAGCAGCTCGTCATTGGAAAAGGGTTTGGTGATATAGTCGAACGCACCGTATTTCATGGCTTCCACGGCGCTTTCGATGGAGCCGAAGGCCGTCATGATCAGCACGGGAATATGGGGCCAGTTTTTCTTGACCTGCTGCAGCACTTCGCGGCCGCTGACCTTGGGCATCTTCATGTCCGTCACGACCACGTCGACTTCGCTTTCACTGAGAAAGGCGAGCGCTGTCTCGGGATCGTTCAGGGCTGTGACGGTATAGCCCTCGTCCTCCAGAAGGGTCTGCAGGACCAGCAGATAGTTCTTTTCGTCGTCAATGATCAGGATATGCGATTGTTCGCTCATGGCGGCTCCGGCTTGGCGATAGGAGGCAGAGGCCGCAGGAAGTCCGATGTTCCGCGGCTTCGGGAGACAGAGCATTTTCAGTTTGAAACGCGCAGCGTTTCAAACTGAAAATGCTCTGATACAAATTTACAAGCCATTTCAAATAAATATAGGGCCTCTGAAAGAGCTCCGCCGCATGCTCTTGTCCCTTTTTGAAAAAGCGCGTTGGGGAGAAGGAAACACCACTTGCGCGCTGGCCAGGGGAGGCTTCCCCCGGAAGAACAATCCAGCCGGGCAGGGCGCATGCGGGAAAAAGATTAGCCGTTCTGATCCCCGGTTGTTTCGGGGGATGTTTCCCGTTCCTCGGGTGCGGGAACCTCACCCTCGGCGGCGGGCAGGCTCAGGCGGACGACCGCGCCGCCTTCCGGGGCGTTGTCCAGCTCGATGTGCCCGCCGTGGCTGGAGATGATGGAATTGACAATGGGCAGCCCCAGCCCCGTGCCGCCGTCCTTGGTGGTAAAGAAGGGGTCAAGCAGGCTGGGCAGAAGCGCGGGATCGATGCCCGGCCCGGAATCGCGCACGGTAATGGAGACGGCATCGCCTTCCTGCCAGGCATTGATGGTCAGAATGCCCGGTCCGTCCAGCGCCTGCTGCCCGTTAATCAGGATATTGTAGAGGGCGCGATAGAGAAGATCCTTGTCGCCGCGCACCCAGAGGGGCGTCTTTTCGGCAACAATGGGGGCGGGCCAGGCGGGAGATCCGGGGGCGTCGCCGCGCTCGATGGCTACGGAAACGCGCTTCATTTCCCCTTCCAGAAAGGCCAGCACCTGATCCAGAACAAGCTGCACGTCCACGAGATCCTGCCGGGGCTTGCGGGGACGGGCGTAGTCGAGAAAGTCGTTGACGGTTTGCGACAGTCGTACGGCCTCGTCATAGATGGCGTCGAGGATGCGGCGTGTGCCGGTATCGGTTTTGTCGGCGCGGCGCTGGAGCAGCTCGGCGCTGGAACGGATAATGCCGAGTGGATTGCGGATTTCATGGGCGATGCTGGCAACCACGCGGCCCATACTGACGAGCTTTTCGTTACTGTGCAGTTCGTTTTCCAGCAGGCGGTTTTTCTGCATGCGTTCGGCCAGCACGCGTTCCGCGCGCTGAATGAGCATGAGCAGCAGACCGAACATGATTACGGACGACAGCAGGCACATGACGATGATGATCCCCTGAAAAGCCAGTACCTGCTCATAGTCGCCGGTAATATCCTGCGTCAGCTCCAGCGCGCCCATGATGGGCGGGTCCTGCCCCGGGCGCAGGGCTTCGCCGCGCAGGGGATAGAGCACACGCAGCACGAAGGTCCCCGGCTGGAGGGGCAGATGAAAGGGAGTCTGCCAGTCGGGGATGGCCGCGATGATCTCCGGCTTGACGCCGTGCCCGCGCAGAACTTCCTCAACATTGGCGGGGGCAAGGCCGGGACGTCCGATTTCGGCTTTGTCCGTGGAATAGGCAACGACGCGTGAAAAGTCGTAGATACGCAGACGCTGAACGGAAAGCCCGTGAATGACGGACACCACTACTTCGTCCAGCCGCCGGTACTGCGTATTCTGGCGCAGGGCTATGCGTCCGTAGGCCAGCAGGGTCGGCAGGGCAAAGCGCTGATAGATCTGGTGGTTGAGGTTCTGCGCCAGCAGGTGGGCAAAGTCCTCCTGTCGTGTGAGCAGCGTCTGCCGCGCCGAATTGGAAATAAAGAATGAAAGCCCCAGACTCGTGAGCAGGATGACCACAAAGGACAGCCAGGAGAGCGTTCGCGCATAGCTGAGGGGCAGATCCTTTTCCGGGAGCGGCGCGGCAGACGAAGTGACTACGGACATTTAGAAGCTCTGCACATCACGGCTGCGGGACAGGAAGGAGGCCAGAGCCGAGCTTTCCTCGGCATAGCCGGGAGCGCCGAGACGGGCGTTGGCAAGCCGTTTGCCCAGTTCCACGGCGGGCTGATCGAGCGGGTTGATGTTCATGAGCCAGCCGGTAAACAGGGTCGCGGCTTCCAGCAGGGCCATCATGGCCCCGGCGGCGCGGGGGCCGGTATTTTCCATGTGCAGGTTCACCAGAGGCACCTGACTGCTGCCCAGCGCCATGCGCGTGCCGAGGGCTTCGGCGGTCAGAAGATCGCCGAAGGGCTTGCCGCGCAGCCAGGCCCATTTTTCGGGCAGATCGTCGGGCAGATTGCGGCCGGGACCGTCGTCGGCGCAGGTGACAAAGATGCAGCCCTTGTCGCGCCGGCCGTCCAGGAACATCTGATTGACGGAATGCTGATCCGTGACGCCTACGGCGGGCACGGGCTGCAGACCCTTGCCTTCCTTGCCCAGGCTTTCCGCCCAGAGTTGCGCAAACCAGGGACCGTACGTGGCCCAGAGGGGGATGTAGCAGAAGAAGATCAGCTGGCTGTAGTTCGCGGCTTCAAGGGCGTTGGCCCAGCAGGCGAGACGGAAGGCGGGATGGCTCTCCAGCGGCGTGTTGCCGTCCGCCAGCGGACGGGCCACATCCGCCGCGCCGTCCAGCAGGGCTTCCCAGTCAATGCCGAGAAAGGCGGCGGGCAGCAGACCGACGGCGGACAGGGCGGAATAGCGGCCGCCAAGATGATCGGGCACTTCCAGCGAGGCCAGCCCGTGCTGCTGTGCTTCCTGCCGCAGAAAACCTCTGGCGATGTCCGTCACCACGATCATGTGATCCGTCCAGCGGGAGCCGAGCGCTTCCCGGAGCCAGCGACGGGCAAGAAAATACTGGGTTACCGTCTCGATGGTACCGCCGGATTTGCTGATGCAGACCACGGTGGTGTCGCTGGGCGACAGAGAGGAAAGCCAGCTTTCAAAAATGGTCGGGCTGACGTTGTCGGCAATCCAGAGGCATGGGCCGTCGTGCCCCGGGCCGTCCTGCCCCGGCGCAAAGGCGCGCTGAATGGCGCGCGCCCCCAGAGCGGAACCGCCGATGCCCAGCACCAGCATATGCTTGCGGGAACGGATGCGGGGCAGCAGGGGAGGCAGGCTTTCCCGCAGCGCGGGAACAAAGGGAAATGTCAGAAAAGGAAGCGTTCCGGCGGCACATTCGCGTTGCAGGCGCTGCGCCATTTCGGAAGCACGGGCGGTGAAGGGCGCCGTTGCATCGGGGGAGAGCCTGCCGGTATAGGCCTGGGACCATTCAATACTGTGAGACATGGGGCGTACCTCTCTTTCTCGGTATGAACTGCCCGCCCCGGAACAGGGCGCGGGCGTACTTTCGTTGCCGTACGGAAGGCGGGCCGGTTCTCTCCCTGAGCGTCCTGTCGAGGCGTGTTCACACATATCGTGGCACATCTGACTGTATGAGATGCAGAAAGATATGCCCCTCGTTTCTCCGGTGCGCTTTCGGAAGCGGATGCCGCGGGGGAAAGAAACCGCGCTGCATCCTTCCGCTGAAGGCGCACCGGAGAAGGGGAACAGCTCCCAGAGCATTTTTAGTTTGAAACGCTGTGCGCTTCAAACCATACGGCCTGCCGTTTCGCGGATAACGCACTGTTTTTCCGCTCACTTCGGGCCGGGCGGCGCTGTGCGCCGCCTCGCGTTTCACCTTTTTTAAAGGTGAAACGCACTAGCGAACAATCCCCGGAGGCGTAAGGCCTGGCAGCAGGCTGAGAGGGCGGGGAGCAAAAAAGCGCCGTCGAACCTGTCTGTAGGTTTGGGGGCGCACCCCGAAGCGATAATGCCAGAGAGGGCAGTCGTCGCGCGCCGTGCAGCGGCGGACGTCGCTTCGGCCTCCGGCACAGAGAAGGCAGTGGCGGCGGACGGCGCGCCGGGCTTCCCGGGCGGCGGCTTCGCCGCTGATGCCTTCGGGCGCAGCCAGCCGCCAGCCGTGCAGACGGCAGTCCTCGTCGGGGCATTCGCGCACGGCGCGGGATGATCCGCCCTGACAGTCAAGGCAGAAGCGGCGTATGCAGGCTATGGAAGACGCGTTTGCCATGAGGCCCGTGCAGTGCCGCTACGCCGAGGCGCCGCAGCATTTCTTGTATTTCTTGCCGCTGCCGCAGGGACAGGGATCATTGCGTCCCACCTTGGGTTCCGGCCGGTGATAGGTCTCGCCGCGCAGGGGCACGCCGTCCACATAATAAAGCCTGTCGTCCTTGCGATCGAAGAAGCTCTTTTCGCCGATCTGGCGCAACACGCCGTCCAGTTCGTAAAAGGCGTAGAAATCGACCACGTCGTAGCGTTCGCCGTTTTCTCCGGCAGGGACATTGTCGGCCGTGGCGACAATGTCCAGACGATGCCAGTGCACGCCTTCGGCGGACTGGGCCAGCTGTTCGGCGGTCACGCCTTCCCGGTAATCGGGATGTGTGGTTTCCACCAGATAATCGAAGTGTCCGGAGCCGTAGGCAGTATAGCGGGAGCGGACAAGAGCTTCGGCCGTTTCAGGCCATTTTTCGCCTTCGATGTAGGGACGGCAGCACTGATCATAGGCAAGACCGCTGCCGCAGGGACAAAGTTCGGACATGAAAAACCATTCCTGGCAAAGGGTGAGGCGACGTTATGAAAAACGTCGCCGGAGTATGGGAAAATGGTACGCCGGTGCCGAATTTTTCTCAAGCCTGAGAACCGGGCAGAATGCCGCCGAGACGAACCACATCGCCGACGCCCGGCGTCGGCCCGCCTTCGGGCAGATCAAGGGAGATACAGGCGCCCTTGCGGCCCGAGAAGACGGCCAGACCGATGCTGTCCGCACTGGCGGCCCGCTCCACGGGGAAGCGCCAGACATCCGTGGCCCTGTTGGGACGTTCCGGCAGGGGGGCGTGCGGCATGTCCGGCACGCACCAGAGGCGATAAAAGGTTCCCTGCGCGTTTTTCACCGTCTGGATGCGGAAAATTTCGCTCAGCCCGTGCCGTCGCAGCAGAGCTGCCGCCGCGCGGCCGGACAGCCACGTCAGAAGGCCCGCCGCAACGCCGGCCAGCGCCAGCGCCGGAGCCAGATACAGGGGGGACAGGCCGGTGTGGGACCGGACAAAAGACAGCGCTCCGGCCTGCTGGGCGGCGGCATCGGACCAGATGACGACGTCGTAACTCTGGGAACCGCCGCCGCCGCGAAAGCCGACGGTAAGATTATAGCGTCCGGGAGCCGCGCCGGGAGGGGTGGAGACCACGCCGCGCCACATACCGTTGCCGAACCAGTAGCTGGGGAAGAAGCCTTCCAGCCGGAATTCCACGGGCGCTGTTTCCGGCGTCAGCCGCAGGCGCAGGTCTTCGGGAACAGGATTTTTCGAGGACACCGGCCCGGAGAGGCTTTCGCTTTGCCCGGCAATGAGTTCGATGCGCGTGCTGCCCGCGCGCATGAGCGCGACGAGTCCGTCCACAAGCGCAAGGGCCGCAAGACAGAGAAGCAGAGCGGCAAGAGCGCCGCTCCAGCGGCGGACGCGGGCAATGCGTCGCGCCTGTTCGCGCCACGGCAGCGGATTCCGGGGGTCTTCGGACGTCATGCAGCCTCCTTGACAGCAGAAAACGGGAACAGAGCGTTTCACACTGGAGCATTTTCAGTTTGAAAAGTTTCGCATTTCAAACCATACGGCCTGTCGTTTTGCGGAAAAAGCGTGGTTTTTCCG